>CANRJP010000191.1 GCA_947630975.1 uncultured Clostridia bacterium | reverse complement strand
CTGAGAAAACGCATAGACACAAGTGATCTCTCCTTTTTCCAAGGCAGATTTTACGGGCGAGTGAGCGAACTTCTTTTAAATGTCTGGCTTTATTACAAAATTGAGACCGACGAATTAAAGAAAACGGATATTGGGGAAATACCTTGTATCTACACAGAAAAAATCAACTGGCGGAAAAAAGGTATGTCGTTTTTGAAAGCGAAGTTTTTGCACGAAAAATACAGCGCGAGCTTTTAAAGTAGGAGGCGGAATACAGTGAAACGAGTCCTTGCTATGATAGTGGCATACAATAGACCTGCTTTGTTGAAAGAAAGCATAGAACAACTGCTTTCTCAAAGCGCGTCAGACGAGCTTGACATTCTTATTGTTGACAACAGCACAACGGACGAGGTCAGAACATTTATTTTCGAACATATTCAAAAAAAAGAAATTATATACATCGGGACCGATTCGAAGCTAAGCTCGGCTGCGGGATTTCAATACGGCATGAAATATGCCGTTGAACATGGCTATGAATTTGTTTGGATGATGGACGACGACTGTATACCGACAAAGACAACCCTTGAGGAATTCTTGAAGTGGGATAATAATCTCAGTGGAAATTATGGCTTTCTTTCAAGTAAAGCGTTGTGGAAAGACGGCAGCATAAATAGAATGGCCATACAGAAGAAAAATTTATTCATAAAAGTAAATGATTTTACAGAAAACCCAATTCAAGTAGAGATAGCGACATTTATATCTATATTTATCCCCACTAAAGTGATATCAAATGTTGGCCTTTCCATAAAAGAATTTTTCATATGGACCGATGATATAGAGTTTACACGAAGAATATCAAGAAAATTTAAGAGTTACTTAATCACAACAAGCGTTGTTATACATAAATCAGTTGCCAACACTTGTTCAAATTGCGCCATTGACAGTATGGAAAGGTTATACAGATATAATTATATGTACCGTAATGAAATGTACATGTGCCGTAAAGAAGGATTTTTGGGCTTGTGTTTTAAAGCAATGCAATTGCCCATGCATATTGTGAGGGTATTGCTTAAATCAAGAGATAATCGGCTTAAGCGTATTAAATGTATTTTCAAGGGAACAAAGGACGGTCTCAGTTTTAATCCGCAAATCGAGTTTTGCAATTAACAAATGGAGGACTGATTTCATTGGAAAATGAACTCATAAGCATAATCGTCCCGGTATATAATGTGGAACAATACCTTGATGAATGTGTAAACAGTATTATAAAACAAACATATACAAATCTTGAAATTATCCTTATCGACGATGGATCGACAGACGCCTCTGGCAAAATGTGTGACGAATACGCTGAGAAAGACAAAAGAATAAAAGTTGTACATAAGGAAAATGGGGGACTATCAAGCGCAAGAAATGCAGGGTTAGATATTTGTACCGGTGAGTATATATCTTTTATCGATTCGGACGATTATGTTGATCCTGATTTTATAAGGTATATGTACAATCTATTAAAAAAATATAATGTCTCTGTTTCCGGCTGTAAGTGGAGGTTTGTTTTCTTTAACGGCAATCTCGAAGCGCAGGAAAAAGCATTAGTTGAAAATATGGAACCTCAAAAGGATTTTTATAAAAATCTTCTTTATGGAAGGCGTGCGGTTGGGCAGACAGTATATCTATTTAAAAGAGATATATTTGACAATTTAAGATACAGTGAAGGCATTATTTTTGAAGACAGCGATCTTGTATATAAGATTTTTGCAAAATGTAATAATGTGGTTATAAGCAACAATCAGCTTTACTATTATCGTTTGCGACAGAATTCTATAACAAATAGCATCTTTGACAGAAAAAAACTTGGACTTATCGATGTCTCCAAAAAAATGTGTGATTTTATTCTTTCCAGTTTCCCGGAACTCGAAATGGCCGCCGCAAGTAAGATGGTGTGGGCCTGCTACAGTACATTAAATCAGTTATATAAATCAAAAGCTGTCGAGAAAAATATTGAAAAAATGATCCTTGATAAGGCAAGACCTTATGAGACCACAGTTCTTTGCGACAAAGAGGCCTCGACAAGGGAAAAGCTCGGTATAATTGCGCGGAAATTTGGACGACGGTTTTATATGTTGTCGTGGAACGTGTATATGAAAATATTTAAATCGTAGGATGGATAGGTATGACCGTTTATATAGTCATTATAGCATTAATTCTTGTTGCCGCCTGGCTTTCGACCGGAAAACGAAACAGCAAACTTCTGTTTTGGACACTATCTGCTTTGCTTGTATTAATTTCTGCAATAAGGTATCAGGTGGGCACGGATTATCCAGGGTATGAGTCGAGATTTTATTATGTTCAGAACGGCATAAGCGATGGAGGATTTGAAAGCGGATTCTTGTGGCTTGTGAATCTGATTATACGTTTTGGCGGCAACGCTCAAGTTATGTTTGCCATAATGTCTATCTTAACCGGGCTTGCATTTGGATACACTATTTATAAAAATGATGACCCTAAGTATAGATTTTTTGCATTGTTTGTTTATGTTTGTTCAACGGT
>CANRJP010000190.1 GCA_947630975.1 uncultured Clostridia bacterium | reverse complement strand
TATGTTCAGCCGTTTATTATGACCGTGTTGGTTTCGCCGTCCCACTGAACGTCGTAGCCGAGCTCCTCCGAAACAAAGCGGATAGGGATAAGCGTCCGTCCGTCGATTGCCATGGCGGGCTGAGCCATGGTTTTTTCAACTCCGTCCACGAGGGCCGTGGCGCTGTCAATGGTGAGGACTATGGTTTTTCCCTTCGCGGTGATGGTGACGGTCTGATTTTCGCCGTCCCATACGAACTCCGCACCGAGAGGTTCAAGGGCGTAACGCACCGGAAGCATTGTTGTGCCGTCGATGACTGTGGGTAAAGTGTCAAAGTAGATAAAGTCTCCTTCGTTGACTTTAACGTTGACCGTGTCCGGTGTCGCGGCAAGCTCCTCCGGCACGCCATCTACGAAATATATGTTTTTATTATCAATATCATTAATATCATACTCATGTACAACATTTTGCCACTCCGCCTCGCTGCCAAGAAAATATATATTTTTAAAGTTACGGCAACCTTTGAAAGCCAAATATCCAAATACCTTAAAGTTTGCCGGCAGGACAAGGTTCTCGAAACTTGCGCCATGGAACTCAAGCTCATGGACTTCCGTCAAAGTGTCCGGTATAACTATTGTTTTTAAATTGGTGGTGTTCCAAAAGTCACCGTTAACGGTTACACCCTCGGGAATATAATAGACGGTTTTCGGCCCGTGCGTGGGATATTTAATTAGCTCCGACATATCTTTATTAAATATTACGCCATCCACAGACGTATAGGCGGGATTGTCCGGAGCAACGTTAAAGCCCGTCATGTCGCAGTAGGTAAAATCACCAGCATTTTTCACGCTCGCGGGAATGTTTATTGTTCCTAAACTCATGTCATCGAAAAAGCGAGAACCTAAATCCGTAACGCCTTCCTCTATAACGACATCCTTTACGGCTCTGGAAAATCTTAACCACGGATACGATGTAACTTCTCCGGCTCCGCTCACGGTGAGCTTGAGAGTGTTAAGGTCAAAGCTCCAGCTGACGCCGCTATCCAATATACCGCCGAGCTCCTCGGTGCCTTTTTCAACGAACTCTGTATTTGCCCAGTCTTCGACCGAGCTGCCGGCGCTTCCGATAACTATGCATATTGAGCCGTCATCGCCCTCGATCTCAATGTTTTTGTCGGGGAACTCTATGACAGTAAAGGATGCATTCGCCAACGCGTTGGGATGCACTTTGGTCACTGTGTCCGGTACGGTATACTTAGTGGCGTTGTATTGGCAGCAAATTATTTCCGTTTTTTCTTTGTTATATAAAGCGTGGTCGTCTACGGTAAAATGCGCATTTTCCGGATCGACAGCGAAATTAATATAATGTGACGACTTAAAAGCGCCGTCGCCTATATAGCTCAAATTTTTCGGTATGTTTATTTTTTTTAACTCGCTGGAATCATCAAAGGCTTCGTCGCCGATAAAAACCAGGCTGTCGGGAAGGACTATTTTTGAAAAATTATTATTCCACAATCCCATGTCGGCTATGACGACTGTGCCCGGTTTTACCACACAGACGCCGTCCTCCGGCTGCGGCCTCCCTTTGAAGCCCCAACTGTCAACTTCAGAACTGCTCCAATCCAAAAGATATTTGCCCACATAAAAAACATTGGAATCCCAGTTGGCGTCATCATAATAAATCGGTGTAAACGACAGAATTCTGTTGCCAATATCCGTTAATCCGTCGGGCAAGTCGATCTCCGAAAGGGTCTTGCATTCCCGAAACGCATCATCACCGATCGCCGTTACGCTGTCGGGAATCTTGACACTTTCAAGACTGTCGCGTCTATAGAAGGCGCTATTGCCGATGCTCGTTACCGGAAGGCCTTCAATTTCAGCAGGAATTACAAGCTCGGTCGCCTCACCGCTATAGCCGGTTATCTCCGCATGGTCATCATACAAAGTGTATGTAAACCCATCGTGGGTTTGCCCGTTTGTTTCCGCCAAAGCCACGCCGGGCATCGCTGCCAGAGCCATTGCCGCGCACACCAGCACGGCGAGACACTTTTTGATTTTGTTCATCTGTTTTTCCTCCTTGAATAATAATTATACATTTATTATAGCACAAACGGCCATAAAATGCAAGCAAAAATTAAATATATTTATGAATATTATTTCGCATATATATCTGACTGTTATTTTGTGATATAATAATCTTAATGAAAGGCGGGGTCACAATGGATTTTATTATAAAAAAGCAGAAAAGCTCCAACAGGACGATCAGAATGCCTGACGATCTTTATGAAAGAATGAGCAAAATCGCCTTTGAAGAAGACATTTCATTTAATCAGCTCGTCGTACAGTGCTGTGAGTTTGCCCTTGACCATTTAAAAGGCAACGGCGGGGCAAAAAATGATGATACCGAATAGCACAGATAAACTGTGAAGTCAAACAGCGCCGTCCGCCATGGGCGGCCTTTTTGGTTGTCTGTCATGTTTATGTTATCAATTATAACATATAATAAACCTGTTTGTCAATATATAATTTTAACTGAGGTGAAATATATGGAGAACAAACTGGTAA
>CANRJP010000189.1 GCA_947630975.1 uncultured Clostridia bacterium | reverse complement strand
TCAAGTCCCTTGACGCCGACACCACGGTATACGCCGTATGGGCTATTGACGAAAACGGCAACGGCACTCCCGACTATAAGGAGACAGAACCCACTCCCGGCGACACAGCCAAATTGCATTATGACGCAAACGGCGGTACGGGCAACGTGCCCGCTGACAAGACCTACGGCAAGGGTATGAAGGTTACCCTCGCCAGCGGCGAAGGCCTCAAGCGTGAAAACGCCGTGTTCCTCGGTTGGAGCCTTACAAAGCATGAAAGCATCATCCAATCTCAGGCCGAAGAGGACTCCGTCACGATCATAACCGAGATCAAGTCCCTTGATGCCGACACCACGGTATACGCCGTATGGGCTATTGACGAAAAGGGCGGCTCGGGGAAGAATCCTGACCCTAACAAGCCTGTTGAACCCGGAACAAATCCGTCAAATCCCAACGACGTGCCCGACTACAAGCAGGCAACCCTCACCTACGATGCCAACGGCGGCACGGGCGACGTTCCCGCCGACAAGACCTACAACAAGGGTGAAAAGGTTACTCTCGAAAGCGGCAGCGGTCTCAAGCGCGAAAACGCCGTGTTCCTCGGTTGGAGCCTTGAGAAGCATGAAGGCATCATCCAGTCTCAGGCCGAAGAGAACTCCGTCACGATCATAACCGAGATCAAGTCCCTTGACGCCGACACCACGGTATACGCCGTATGGGCTATTGACGAAAAGGGCGGCTCGGGGAAGAATCCTGACCCTAACAAGCCTGTTGAACCCGGAACAAATCCGTCAAATCCCAACGACGTGCCCGACTATAAGCAGGCAACTCTCACCTATGATGCCAACGGCGGTACGGGCAACGTTCCCGCTGACAAAACCTACAACAAGGGTGAAAAGGTTACTCTTGAAAGCGGCAGCAATCTCAAGCGTGAAAACGCCGTGTTCCTCGGCTGGAGCCTTACAAAGCATGAAGGCATCATCCAGTCTCAGGCCGAAGAAAACTCCGTCACGATCATAACCGAGATCAAGTCCCTTGACGCCGACACCACGGTATACGCGGTTTGGGCGGTCGACGAAAACGGCAACGGCACTCCCGACTATAAGGAGACAGAACCCACTCCCGGCGACACAGTCAAATTGCATTATGACGCAAACGGCGGTACGGGCAACGTGCCCGCCGACAAGACCTGCAACAAGGGTGAAAAGGTTACTCTCGAAAGCGGCAGCGGCCTCAAGCGTGAAAACGCCGTGTTCCTCGGCTGGAGCCTTACGAAGCATGAAGGCATCATCCAATCTCAGGCCGAAGAGGACTCCGTCACGATCATAACTGAGATCAAATCCCTTGACGCCGATACCACGGTATACGCCGTATGGGCTATTGACGAAAAGGGCGGCTCGGGGAAGAATCCTGACCCTAACAAGCCTGTTGAACCCGGAACAAATCCGTCAAATCCCAACGACGTGCCCGACTACAAGCAGGCAACCCTCACCTACGATGCCAACGGCGGCACGGGCGACGTTCCCGCCGACAAGACCTACAACAAGGGTGAAAAGGTTACTCTCGAAAGCGGCAGCAATCTCAAGCGTGAAAACGCCGTGTTCCTCGGCTGGAGCCTTACAAAGCATGGCATCATCCAATCTCAGGCCGAAGAGGACTCCGTCACGATCATAACCGAGATCAAGTCCCTTGACGCCGATACCACGGTATACGCGGTTTGGGCGGTCGACAAAAACGGCAACAGCACTCCCGACTATAAGGAGACAGAACCCACTCCCAGCGACACAGTCAAATTGCATTATGACGCCAACGGCGGTACAGGCGACGTGCCCGCTGACAAGACCTGCAACAAGGGTGAGAAAGTTACTCTCGAAAGCGGCAGCGGCATCAAGCGCGAAAACGCCGTGTTCCTCGGCTGGAGCCTTACAAAGCATGGCATTATCAAGACTCAAGCCGAAGAGGAAGCGGCCGGCATCGTAGATACCGTAACCGTCAACGCTGATACTACCGTCTATGCGGTATGGGCTGAGGACATCAAGGGCGGCCCTGACAAAGACGACCCCGATCCCAGCAAGCCTGTTGACCCGGGGACGAATCCGGCAAATCCCGATGACATACCCGATTACGAAGAGGTAACGCTCACCTACAATGTGAACGGCGGCGAGGGCGACGTGCCTCGTCCCAAGGTTTACAGCAAGGGCACGACGGTTCCTCTCGTCAGCGGCAGCGGTCTCAAGCGCGAAAACGCCGTGTTCCTCGGCTGGAGCCTTGAGAAGCATGAAAGCATCATCCAGTCTCAGGCCGAAGAGAACTCCGTCACGATCATAACCAAAATCAAGTCCCTTGACGCCGATACCACCGTATACGCGGTATGGGCGGTCGACGAGAATGGTAACGGCATCCCCGACTACCGCACGCCTAATCCCGATCCCTACACTCCGCCTTCTACGCTCAACACCGAGGACCACTTCGCTTACATCGTGGGCTACGGGACCGATTATGTGAGGCCCGACGGGGACATCACCCGCGCCGAGGTCGCCACCATCCTCTTCCGGCTCCTCAAGGACGAGACGAGAGAGAAG
>CANRJP010000188.1 GCA_947630975.1 uncultured Clostridia bacterium | reverse complement strand
AACCCCATAGTCGCTCTTGAACACATTTTTTATGAGCTGTCAAGGGCGTGCGTCAGCACGTTCATTTTACCCTTGACCGGTCATTAAAAAATGTGTTATTAATTTTTCTGGGGTTTTGAAAATTTTTTTCTTTTTCCTATTGACTTTTTATAGCTGGTCTTTTGCAGTCTTGTTTATGTCAAATTCTCCATACTGTACCTCTATTGTACCACGTAATTTCATATTATGCAAGCTTTTTTTGAGGATAATTTGCGGGGTATGCGGAAAGAAAAGGCGCCGCAAAGCTGCGGCGTCTTTTTGTGTTTTAAAACGGACAGCGTCAGGACAGATATACGTTAATTCCAAAATCTTCCGTACTTATCATTTTTCGGTTTTGGCCGCATATATTTTTTTGTGATTTTTTTAACGAAAATATAATGTTAGTGTAGACAAACCGTGAAAAATCTGATATAATGTCTATGTGTGATTACAGTGTACTCACAATATTTTGTTATGCTGAATAACGGATGGGTACAACCGTCCAATTCAATCAATATAAGGAGGTAAAGAATATGAGCGTGAAATCATCGGTACCGTTTAACGGTACGGCCGAGCAGGAAGCGAAGCTCAAGGAAGTCATCGCGAAGCACAAGGACACCCGCGGCGCCCTCATTCCTGTTCTGCATGAGGCTCAGGACATCTACGGCTATCTGCCCCTGGAGGTGCAGATCATGATCGCCGAGGGACTTGGCGTCACACTGGCGGAGGTTTACGGCGTTGTGACCTTTTACACCCAGTTTTCTCTCAATCCCAAGGGAAAGTATGCCATCGCCGTATGTCTCGGAACCGCCTGCTACGTTAAGGGCAGCGGCAACATCATCAACAAGATACAGGAGTCCCTCAACCTTGAGGTCGGCGGCTGCACCCCTGACGGAAAGTATTCCCTCAACGCCACCCGCTGCATAGGCGCCTGCGGCCTTGCTCCGGTTCTGACCGTCAACGACGAGGTTTACGGCCGGCTCACGGTGGACGACGTACCCGGCATCCTCGCCAAGTACGCCGACTGAGAAAGCGGGTAAAAACCTATGCAGGAGATCAGTCTGAACATACTGGACATCGTGCAGAACTCCGTCCGGGCCGGCGCGGATACCATTCGGGTCGAGCTCTTTGAGGATCTGCCCACGGATGTGCTGTCCTTCTCGGTGGAGGACAACGGCTGCGGCATGGATGAAGAAATGGTGGCCCGGGTCATGGATCCCTTCGTCACCACCCGCACCACCCGCAAGGTTGGCATGGGGATTTCCTTGCTGCGCAGCGCCGCTCAGGCCACGGGAGGAGATGTGGAGCTCCGTTCCCGGGTGGGGAAGGGCACCTTTATCAAGGCGGTGTTTTCCCACAGCCACATCGACCGCCAGCCCCTGGGCAACATGGCGGATACAATGACCTCTCTGATCTCGATGAACGATCATATCGACTTTTATTACAAGCACACTTATAACGGAGCCGTGTTTGAGTTCAACACAAAAGAAATGAAGGAAATTCTCGGCGAGGTGCCCATGAGCGATCCCACGGTCGCCGCCTGGCTGAGAGAGTTTATCGGCGAGGGTATCGCAAATATTTATGGAGGTGTAGAATAACCATGAAAAGTTTAGCTGAGCTTCAGGCTTTAAAGCAGAAGGCTATCGAAAACGTCAATCTCCGCAAGGACAGAGAGGACGGCGTTAGAGTAGTTGTCGGCATGGCAACCTGCGGCATCGCCGCCGGCGCCCGTCCCGTCATGACATCCTTCCTTGAGGAAATCAGCAAGAGGAACCTCAACAACGTGGCCGTTGAGCAGACCGGCTGCATCGGTCTTTGCCGTCTTGAGCCCATCGTTGAGATCTATACGCCCGGTCAGGATAAGGTTACATACGTAAAAATGACCCCTGACAAGGTGGCAAGAGTAGTCGCCGACCACATCGTCAACGGCCAGCCCGTGGCCGAGTACACGATTGGCGCGGCAGGAATGTAAGGAAGGGGTGTACTGAATGGAGCTGGTTAGATCCCACGTTCTTATCTGCGGCGGTACCGGCTGTACTTCCTCGGGCAGCGAGGTTCTTCACGAGGAATTTGACGAAATGCTGGTAAAATACGGCCTGGATAAGGAAGTCAAGGTCATTAAGACAGGCTGCTTCGGTCTGTGCGCCCTTGGCCCCGTAGTTGTCGTTTATCCCGAGGGCGCGTTCTACAGCCGCGTCAAGAAGGAGGACGTTGAGGAGATCGTTCAGGAGCATCTTCTCAAGGGCCGTATCGTAAAGCGCCTCGTATATGACGAGACAGTTGAACAGAACGACATCAAGTCCCTTAACGACGTTAATTTCTATAAGAAGCAGCAGCGTGTGGCGCTGCGCAACTGCGGCGTTATCAACCCCGAGAACATCGAGGAGTACATCGCCGTTGACGGTTATCAGGCTCTCGGCAAGGTTCTCACCGAAATGACCCCCGAGGAGGTAATCGACACAGTAAAGAAGTCCGGCCTTCGCGGACGCGGCGGCGGCGGCTTCCCCACCGGCACAAAGTGGGATTTTGCCCGTAAGAGCGTGAA
>CANRJP010000187.1 GCA_947630975.1 uncultured Clostridia bacterium | reverse complement strand
AGGAATATTTCGGGGCAGATACTTTGATTGTCGTGTATGTACCGTAAATATAACAATGACAAACGTAAAGCTTTCCCCTCGGGGGGAAGCCTTAGCACTGCTCTAATTTAAAAAATTTAAAAATTTTTTTAAAAACATGGAACTTTTTCGGAACTTCTCACGTCTAAACTATAGAACCTGCATTAAGGTTACTATATTTTAGGAGGAATACCTATGAAAAAACTATTTGCCGCAATCGCGGCCGTGGGGACGGTCTTTGCCGCCTCGGCGGCCATGGCTCAGGACGAGGCCGCCGTACTGCCGGCCTTCGACGTGACGCTGAACGGCCAGAAGGTTGACAGCCAAAACAGGGAATATCCCTTGTTCGTGTACAGGGACATCACCTATTTCCCCATGACCTATTTTGACTGCCGCTTCCTTGGCCTAACCACAGACTGGGACGACCGGGCTTACACTTTGACCATCAACAAAGAGAATATCGCCGGAATGTATCGGGACTACGCCTCCGAAACGAATAACCCCGACAGTTGGACCGTGCGTCCGGTGGAAGTCCCCGTCGGTCAGGAGTCCCGCTACACGGGGGAATGTGTTGAGCCTGCTCACTTTGTCACCTATGTGAACGGTAAGGAGGTCGGCGGCGGGGAATACCCCCTCATGACCCTGCGAGGCGTGACTTACTTCCCGCTGACATGGGAGTACGCCCACGATATGTTCGGCTGGGACTACGGCTTTGACGAAAACGGCCTGAGCATAAGCAGCGACAACTATCACACCGAAATTTTAAACTTGCCCGGCTTCGACGGCACAAACGTGGCCGAGTACGGCGGATATTACTTCTATCAGGCGGGGCAGGAGATACGCCGTGCCCCCGTGGACAATCTTTCCGCCGCCGAGACGGTCTACACCATGCCCCTTCCGCCATGGCACGAGGGGGCCGAATGGGGTACTGCTGCCAATCCCGCCATGTTCAGCGTCCGGGACGGCGAGCTGCGCATGACCTTTACCGACGTTGACACGGCCACGTTCACCGACTACCATAATATGAAGTACGATTCGGCCCAAAACACCTTTGTTAATGACGACCGGCCCGACACCGTGAGTAATTCCACGGGGCCAAGCGTCCGCTATTATTATACGGACGACATTGTTGTAAAAATAGGGTATACCGCCTCGTACAGCCGGGGCGGCGAGGAGGTCAGCCTTAGGGAGCTGGGCAACGCCTACGGCTGCCGTGTCCTCGGCCACAGGCTCTACCTCCGCTGCGCCCCCGCCGATGGCTATGACAGCGGCGCCTTGTCCGACTTGTATAAGGTGGACATGGACACCGGCGAGATAACCCTCGTAACTCGGGGAATAAACGGATTTTGGGCCTTTGAGGGGCCGGAGGGCGACCTTATCTACACCCGTACTTACGGCGAGGGTCTGACGCGCCTTGACACCGGCGAGCTGATCTACTCCGAAGCCGGTTTGGCGGAAGGTACTCACGCGGAGCTGGATATGGCTCTCCTTGGCGATGAGCTGGCCTTATACAGCCGCGCCGACGGCCTTACCCGGCTTCAGGTCTTTCCGGAGTACGGCTCCGGCCGACCCCGGGAAATACTGTCGTCTGATGCTTACGGCAGCTGCGGCAGCTTTGACGGCGGATTTTATGTTTATCTGGGCGGGGAGCTGCCCGAGGACAAGTACCGCGTCGCCATACTCCGGGAGGGCAGGGAGCCCTATCTCAGCTCCGACATTCCGGAAAGCTGGTACGGCAAAATTTTTGCGGAGGGCGGCGATGCGATCTATGTCACCGAGGGCAAGGCCGTGCGCGTGACTCTTGACCGCGAGGCATAAAAAATAAAGCAACAAATGCAACAAAAGAAAGGAAAGTCAAAACATGAAGCTTGGAGTTATCGGCGCCGGAAATATTGCCGGCGCAATCGTAAACGGAGTAGTACACGCCGGTATCATAAAGCCGGAGGACATCACGGTCAGCGACCTCTATGACCGCAAGCTGGCCCCTTTGAGGAAGCTTGGGGTGAACACCACTACCCATAATACCGAGGCCGCCGCCTCGGGAGAGGTGGTTCTGCTGGCAATCAAGCCCAACGTGGCCGAAAAGGTTCTGGCGGAGATAGCCCCCCACATTCAGGGTAAGCTGCTTGTCAGCGTGGTGGCGGGCTTCACCCGTGAGCACATCGCCGGCATAGTGGGGGAGAGCGTGCGCATAGTCCGCACCATGCCCAACGTCCCCGCCCTTGTGGGCGAGGCCATGACCGTCCTCTGCCGCACCGATAACGTCAGCGACGGTGACTTCGACGGGGTTATAAAGATATTTGACGCCATAGGCAAGACCTCGGTTCTGGACGAGAGCCTTTTTGACGCGGCCACCGCCACCAACGGCAGCGGCCCGGCCTACGTTTTCGTGATGATCGAGGCCATGGCCGACGCGGCGGTGCTTCAGGGCATACCCCGCGACATCGCCTATCTGCTTGTGGAGCAGACGATTTTGGGCTCCGCCAAGCTGGCTCTGTCCACCATGGAGCACCCCGGCAAGCTCAAGGACATGGTCTGCTCGCCCGGCGGCACCACCATCGAGGCCATCTACCGCCTTGAGGAAAAGGGCCTTCGGGCAACCATGATAGACGCCGTGGCCGCCTGCGC
>CANRJP010000186.1 GCA_947630975.1 uncultured Clostridia bacterium | reverse complement strand
CCGGCGTGGTGCCGCTTGAAGCGGGAAATTATCCACTGAATGGTGCAGGAAACGAAGAAATACTGCTGGCGCAGGCGGAGAGCCTTGCCCTCCTGATGATTGTCCTCGGGATAGAGCACCTTTGACAGAGCCTCGGCCAGAGCCTTTTCCTCCACGGCCTTTACATAGTCGCCACCGCTGAAATAGGCCATGTTGAGGTCGTTTTTGGCGCGGGAGGACCAAAGGCGCAGAGTGTTGACCAGATTGGCGTTGTAGCCCGCGATGGGCATATCATAGGGAATGCCCAGCACGTCGGTGGTGTTCTCGTAAGTGAACTTCATTTTTCCGTCGACATACTCGGTCTTTACGTTGCCGCCGAAGCGCACTACCTGCTGCTCCTCGGGGCGGGGGATCTCCCAGACGGTGCCGTCGCTGAGCCAGTTGTCGGGGGTCTCAACCTGCTGGCCGTCGATTATTTTCTGCTTGAAAAGGCCGTACTCGTAACGTATGGAGCAGCCGAAGGCGGGAAGGTTAAGGGCGGCGAGGGAGTCGAGGAAGCAGGCGGCAAGTCTGCCAAGACCGCCGTTGCCCAGACCGGCGTCGCTCTCCTGAGCTGCTATCTCGGACAGGGAGCAGCCCATGCTCTGGAGCACCGCCTCGTAGTCCTCGGTAAGACCGGTGTTGAGAAGGTTATTGCCGAGGCTGCGGCCCATGAGGAACTCAAAGGAAAGATAGAAGAGCTCCTTCCGATGGGCGGTGCGCTGGCTCCGGCGGTACTCGGTCCACCGCTTCATGATGGTGTCCCGAACGGTGAGAGCCGTGGCCTTGTAGATGTGAGATTTTGTGGCGTCGTCAAGGGTCCGTCCGTAGTGACGGCTGAGCTTGCCGAGGATTTCCTCCTTCAGCGCCTGCTGAGCGGGCGTGAGGGCTGGTGTTTTTGCCATTCTTATCATCCTTTCTTATAGGAAGTGGAGATTTTGTCCATTTTTTACATACTGTGGTATTATACTATAAAATATTCCTTTAGTCAAGAGATATTATGCTTAATTTGTAAAAAAATACACGGACAATATTGTAACAAATTCGGCAATGGGGAATCGAACCCCGTGCGCCGTGCGGGGTTCGATTCCCCATTGCCTTGAATTATCGACCGTTGAGCGTTTATCTTTCGATGGACAGTATCTCGTAATTTATCACGCCGTCGGGTATCTCAACGGGCACGACGTCGCCGGCCTTTTTGCCCAGCAGAGCCTTGCCCACGGGGCACTCGTCGGATATTTTCCCCTCCTCGGGATTGGACTCGGTGGAGCCGACTATGGCGTAAACGTCCACATCGCCGGTCACAACGTCCTTGATGCTCACCGTCGAGCCAACGGAAACCGTGCTGTTGTCGACGGTGTCGTCGTCGATTATCTTTACATTAACCAGCATGGCCTCGATCTCGGTGATGCGCTGCTCGATGGCCGCCTGCTCCTCCTTCGCCTCGTCATACTCGCTGTTCTCGGAAAGGTCGCCGAAGGAACGGGCCCGCTTGATGGCCTCCTTATTTTCCTGGCGGCGGACGGTCTTTAAATTTTCCAGCTCGTCCTGAAGCCTTTTCAGACCGTCATTTGTAAGTAATACCTGTTTTGCAGCCATGTCAAAAACTCCTCTCAATTTATCACATTGACAGTATTATACTACAAAATCGTCCCTGTGTCAAGATATAAAATTTTATCCCCGTGCTCCTTGGAAATACTCCCCTTTTCCGGCAGGGGCAGTCCGGCGAGGGCGTATAGCTCGGCCGTCGGCGGCAGCCCCTCCTCCTCCAGGGGGTCGAGAGGGCCGCCGTAAAATTTCAGCCGTCCCAGCCTTGTCAGGTCAACGCTCAACACCCCCGGGGCGCTCCGGCCGGTCTCGGTCAGGCACAGGGCGGTGGCTCCCACGCGGCTGGCGGGCGACCGCACCCGCCGCAGAATTACGCCGCTTTCGAAATACAGCCTGTCGAAAAGCTCCTGTCCGCCTGTCTCGCCGGTAACCACCGTAAACAGCCGGGCGCAGCCGGAGCAGCGCTCTATCAGCTCCGCCGCCCGCTTTACGCCGGTGAAAAGATAGAGTTCGCCCACGGGCAGCGCCGCCAGCCCGGCCAAAATCTGCGGCAGACGGCTCTCCGCCTCGCTGCCGCCCTCCCACGCCTGTGCTAAAGGCCCGGCCAGCTCCGCCGCCGACGGGGCGACCGCGGCGCACTTTGGGCCAAGTTTTTTCAGTTTTTTTAAGGCTTTGTCATTTTTCAGATAATAGATCTCCGCCGGGCCTCTTTCCTCCCGGATAAGCGCCGGGGAAAAAACGCCGCCCGATTTACGGGCGGCAACGACAGTCAGCATTTACATCACCGGAACAAGTATATGCCGGCTGCGGTAAATTATTCAAGTTTATTTAAGCTTTCAAGGACCTTGGCGTACATCTCCCTGTACTTTTCGCCCTTGGCCTTCTCCTCGTCTATCTTCTTTTGGGGGGCCTTGGACACGAAGCCGGGATTGCCCAGCATCTTTTCAACTCGGGCTATCTCGCCCTCGAGGCGGGTCTTTTCGTCCTCAAGGCGGCGGCGTTCCTTTTCCACGTCGATAAGATCCTCAAGGGGAATGAAGATGCGGGCGCCTTCTACCACCACGCTGACGGCTCCGGCGGGAACGCCGGCCTCGTCGGC
>CANRJP010000185.1 GCA_947630975.1 uncultured Clostridia bacterium | reverse complement strand
AAAAAATTTTGACCGGCCTTGAATGACCCGCGTCACACGAAAGGGGATGATCGCCATATTAAGCCGTATATTCACCGGCCCCAACATCAATCTTTTTTCCGTACTGGGTATGTGCGTTATGGTCTTAGGCGGTATCGTCTGCTTCGGCGCAAGGAAAATCAAAACGAAAATATCGGGCCGTCCGGCGGACGACGGCGAAATTCTCCCGCTTAAGCTGGCGGGGCTCGCCGTCGCCGTTGTCGGACTCCTCATAACCGTGTACATTTCATAACAGAGAGGATGAACTCCATTGAAAAATCTTGAAAAAACCTATAACCCCGCCGAGATAGAGGACCGCCTCTACTCAAAGTGGGTGGAAAGCGGCTGCTTCCACGCCGAACCGGACTCCGAAAAGGAACCCTATACCATAGTTATTCCGCCGCCAAACGTTACGGGCCAGCTCCACATGGGCCACGCCCTTGACGAGACCTTGCAGGACATACTCATACGCTTTAAGCGGATGCAGGGCTACAACGCCCTGTGGATACCCGGCACCGACCACGCCGGCATCGCCACCCAGATAAAGGTGGAGGAGACACTTCGCAAGGAGGAGGGCCTGACCCGCTACGATCTGGGAAGGGAAAAGTTTCTGGAACGGGTGTGGGACTGGAAAAACAAGTTCGGCAGCCGCATCATAAACCAACTTAAAAAGATAGGCAGCTCCTGCGACTGGGACCGCGAACGGTTCACCATGGACGAGGGCTGTTCCAAGGCCGTCCGCGAGGTCTTTGTGAACCTCTACAACAAGGGCCTTATCTACCGGGGCAACCGTATAATCAACTGGTGCCCGAGCTGCGCCACCGCTCTTTCCGACGCGGAGGTGGAATACAGCGATCAGCCCGGCCACTTCTGGCACGTGCGCTATCGGATAACCGGCACCGACCGTTATATCACCGTGGCCACCACCCGGCCCGAGACCATGCTGGGCGACACGGCCATAGCCGTACATCCCGACGACGAGAGGTACAGGGACGTTGTGGGCAAGACCTGCATCCTGCCCCTTGTGGGCCGTGAAATACCCATCGTGGCCGACGAGTATGTGGAAATGGACTTCGGCACCGGCGCGGTAAAGATCACTCCCGCCCACGACCCCAACGACTTCGAGGTGGGCAAGCGCCATGATCTGCCCGTTATCAACGTGATGAACGACGACGCCACCATCAACAAAAACGGCGGAAAATACGAGGGACTTGACCGCTACGAGGCACGGAAGCGGATAGTGTCCGACCTTGAAGAGTGCGGAGCGCTGGTGAAGGTCGAGGAGCACAGCCACAACGTGGGGCACTGCTACCGCTGCGGCACCACGGTGGAGCCTTTGACAAGCGACCAGTGGTTCGTGAAAATGGCTCCTCTCGCCAAGGAGGCTATCCGCGTCGTAAAGGACGGCGAGGTAAAGTTCGTGCCCGAGCGCTTCACCAAGACATATCTGAACTGGATGGAGAACGTCCACGACTGGTGCATCAGCCGCCAGCTCTGGTGGGGCCACCGCATACCCGCTTTCTACTGCGACGGCTGCGGCGAAATGACCGTTTCAAAGGAGGACATCACCGTCTGTCCCAAGTGCGGCGGCCATGTCCGTCAGGAGGAGGACGTGCTGGACACCTGGTTCTCATCGGCCCTGTGGCCCTTCTCCACTCTGGGCTATCCGGAGCAGACCGAGGAGCTGAAGTATTTCTTCCCCACAAGCACCCTCGTCACCGGCTACGACATCATTTTCTTCTGGGTTGCCAGAATGATATTCAGCAGCTGCGAGCATATGCACGACGTGCCCTTTAAGACCGTGTTCATTCACGGCCTTGTGCGGGACAGCCAGGGCCGCAAGATGAGCAAGTCCCTGGGCAACGGCATCGACCCGCTGGAGATAATCGACAAGTACGGCGCCGACGCCCTCCGCTTCACCCTTGCCACCGGCAACGCCCCCGGCAACGATATGCGCTTCTATATGGAGCGTGTGGAGGCCAGCCGCAACTTTGCCAACAAGATATGGAACGCCGCCCGCTTCGTGCTGATGAACCTCGAAACCGACAAACGGGAGCTGCCCCATGCGCCCAAGACCGAGGACAAGTGGATACTTTCCCGCCTGAACACGGTAATAAAAAATGTCACCGACAACCTTGACAGCTTCGAGCTGGGCGTCGCATTGAGCAATATATACGATTTCGTGTGGGACGAGTTCTGCGACTGGTATATCGAGCTGGTAAAGCCGAGGCTTTACGGCACGGACGCGGAAAGCAAGCTGGACGCCCAGCGCACCCTTGTGTGGGTGCTGTCCGGCGTGATGAAGCTGCTCCACCCCTTCATGCCTTTCATAACCGAGGAAATTTACTGTTCGCTCCCCGTGGAGGAGGAAACGGTCGTCACCGCCCCATGGCCCAAGTACGACGAGACCCTTTCCTTCCCCGAGGACGAGCGCGTCATGGAGATAATCTGCGAGGCCATACGCAGCGTCCGCAACGTCCGCACCGGCATGAACGTGCCCCCCTCCCGGAGAGCGGGTATGTTCATCGTCACCGACAGGCCCGAAATCTTCAGCGCCGGAGCCGGCTTCTTTGAAAAGCTGGCCGGAGCCAGAGACGTGGTTATTCAGGCCGACGAGGCCGGCGTTCCCGCCGGAGCCGTCAGCGTGGTGGTAGAAGGCGCCCGCATCTTCATTCCCCTTGAGGA
>CANRJP010000184.1 GCA_947630975.1 uncultured Clostridia bacterium | reverse complement strand
GAGCTCATGACCTACGGCCTTGTGATAGGGCTGCTCTACAGCCGCTCACGCTGGCAGTGCGTTGTGGCGCTGTACCGCTGCCTTATCGCCGCCATGCTGGCCGGTCGGGTAGTTTGGGGAATTGCCAAGATAATCCTGCTTGGCATCGGCGGCAGCGCGTTTACGGTGCAAGCCTTCCTCGCCGGAGCGGTGCTGAACGCCATCCCCGGAATAATACTCCAGCTCGTACTCATACCCGCCATAATGGTGGCTCTCCACCGAACGGGTCTGGTGCGCTTCCGCAGAGTCAAGACGGACGCCGCGACTCAGGCATAACCGGCCGCAAAAATTAAGAGGCGCTATATAACCCCCCTCCGGCGTAAACCCTCATGCGCCGGAGGGATTTTTTCGGTTAGAAGTCAAAGTCCGCCGATTTAGTCGGTCTTAATTACACTAATGTGTCAATATAGTGCGTTTTTCTTTACCTTCAGGCTGTTGACATTTTCCAATAATAATGATATACTGGGATTATACGGAGGGATGCGCTGTGATCAATTTTGAAGAATTGGAAAAATACAGGGAAAACAACCGCATAGAAGCAAAAAAGTCCGTCGGAGGGCTGCCAAAAAGCATTTGGGAGACCTATTCCGCATTTGCCAACACCATGGGAGGGATAATATTGCTTGGCGTAGAAGAGGCTAAGGATCACTCCCTTCACGCGTTAGATCTGCCTGATCCCGACCGTCTAATAAGAGAATTTTGGAATATCGTAAACAACCCGCAAAAGGCCAGTGTGAATATTCTCAGCGACAGGCATGTGCAAAAGCATATTATCGACGAAAAAACGGTAATTTCCATAGAGATACCCCGCGCTCAAAGGTCAGACCGCCCCGTATATATAGACGGAAATCCGCTTTCCGGGTCATACCGCCGCAACGGGGAGGGTGATTACAGATGCTCGAAAGAAGAAGTACAGAGTATGCTGAGGGATGCCGCTGTACGGACTCAAGATATGAAGGTTATGGAAGATATGCCTCTGGACGTTTTGGATAAAGACAGTGTGCGCCGGTACCGCCTCCGCATGAAAAACTTTCGTCCCGGCCACGTCTGGGAGGAGCTTGACGACGACGCCTTTCTGTATAAAATCGGTGCTGTCGCCAGAGACAAGGAAAACCTGTTTCACCCCACAGCCGCAGGTCTTCTTATGTTCGGCTTTGAGTACGAAATAGTTAAGGAATACCCAGCCTATTTTTTGGACTATCAGGAGAACATGGATCCATCGACTCGCTGGACAGACAGAATAGTTTCCAGCTCCGGCGACTGGAGCGGAAATCTTTACGACTTCTATTTTCGCGTTTATAACAAGATAACGCAGGACATAAAAACTCCGTTTAGGTTGGAAGGCGGCGACCGCATAGACGATACGCCGGTGCATCAGGCGCTGAGAGAGGCTTTGGCAAACGCGCTCATAAACTCAGATTATTACGGTCATGGCGGGGTGGTTGTTAAAAAAAGCAGTGATGAAATAACCATCACCAATCCCGGTAATTTCAGAATTGACGTAGAAGACGCAAAGAGCGGCGGCATATCCGACCCGAGAAACGCCGCTCTCATCAAAATGTTCAACCTCATAAATATCGGCGAGCGGGCCGGCAGCGGCGTTCCCAACATATATATGGTTTGGGACAGACTTGGGTTTCCAGCGCCGGAAATACGGGAGTATTTCAACCCGGAGAGGATAACCTTGACATTAAAATTGTCTGCCGACAAAAAACCGCCGATAAAAATCGCCGATAAAACAAAAAAACCGCCGATAAAAACCGCCGATAAACTGGAGGCCATAACCAAGTACCTCACCGACAACCCGTCCGCCAAGGCTTCGGAACTCAGCGACTTGCTGGGCATATCCGCCAGACGGACGCGGGAGATACTGAAAAAGCTCATTGACGACGGAATCGTATCAGTCGAGGGCGGAAACAGGAACAGGGTTTACCGGCTTAGAAGATAATTGAAAAATAATTTGTCAATCTCCTCTAAAACTCCTGATTCTTCCCAACTTCGTCAAAGAGAAAGCCCATAATTCCTCACAGGTATTGCATTCAAAAAATATTGACATGCTTAGAAATATATGCTATACTGAAAAAGAGGTGAAAAATTATGAGCCCGGTCCTATCAGAAAAAGAAAAAGCTCTCAATAGCGCCGTCGCTTCTGTTGAAATGGAAGGTTACAAATTGTCAACGGAAGATAAGCGGCTATGCATGGATATGCTGGACGGAAAGCTGTCAAAGGCTGCTTTTATTAAGGCACTGCTTGAAAGGTACGGTGCATAAATGCCATATTCTATGGAACCGTTAAGCGACGACTGTTACGAAAATACGACTGTGCTCATAAATAAATTTAATATCAGAGACGAAAAAAAGCTGGCAGCCATAGAACAGAGCATTACCAGCGCGATGATTGCAAAAGCATCTATCAGTATTCCGTTTGAAAATGTTGATTTTAACTTTTACAAACGTCTCCATAAATATGTATTTTCGGATATATACGAGTGGGCCGGAACTGTCCGCAAAATCAACATGAGCAAGAAAGGTACAAATTTTTGTCCGTATGATAAAATTGACGAACTGGGGAATGCCATTTTTAACCGACTTAAAAAAAGCAATTACCTCAGGAGATATGACGGCGACCAATTTATTGGAGAATTAACGGAACTGTACTGTTCTCTGAATATACTCCATCCATTCAGGGAGGGGAATGGCAGAACACAGCGCTTGTTTAT
>CANRJP010000183.1 GCA_947630975.1 uncultured Clostridia bacterium | reverse complement strand
AATACAACCAAACAACAGCAAAGGACGGCATAGTCGTCAAGCTATACCGTCCCTTGCTTCAATGTTTTCTTAATTCACGGCCCCCTTGGAGCCGTGTTTTTTATGGTGGGCCATCAAGGACTCGAACCTTGGACCGTCCGGTTATGAGCCGGATGCTCTAACCAACTGAGCTAATGGCCCGCAATGACCGTAGACGGTCATTGGTGACCCGAACGGGAATCGAACCCGTGCTACCGCCGTGAAAGGGCGGTGTCTTAACCGCTTGACCATCGGGCCTTGTGGCTCCTCAAGTTGGACTCGAACCAACGACCCTGCGGTTAACAGCCGCATGCTCTACCGACTGAGCTATTGAGGAATATCGGTCGGCGGCCGGAACCACTGGCACCAGAGCCGCTGACGCCGGAACCGCCGACTTGTTTATTATACTATGTCAGGCGCCATTTGTCAAGGGGTTTTTTGAAATTTTTTTGAACCGTGGAAAACTACGCCGGTCAGTCGCCGAAGCATATGCCCAGAGCCTTGGCCATCTGTACAAGCTCGCCGTTGGGATCGACGTTCTTGGTCTTTTGGCCGATAACGTCCTCGAGGGAGGCGTAGCCTATCTCGTCGCCGTGAAGGGCCACGATGTTGCCGAACTTGCCCTGCATTGCCAGCTCCACAGCCGCGTAGCCGTAGCGGGAGGAGAGTATGCGGTCGTGACCGGTGGTAACGCCGCCCCGCTGGGTGTGGCCCAGCACGGTAGCCCGTGCCTCGTTGTGGCACAGTTCCTCAAGCTGGTCGGCCACTACCTGTGAAACTCCGCCCAGACGGATGGGATCGGGGCTGTCCTCGCGAACCTTGAGCACAACGGCCTCGCCGTCCTTGGGCTTGGCGCCCTCGGCGCAGGCCACTATGGCAAAGTCCTTGCCCTTGGCAAAGTCGGCCTTTATCTTGTCGGCCACCTTATTTATATCGTAGGGAATTTCGGGAATGAGAATAACATCCGCCGCGCCGGCGATACCACCGTGGAGGGTGAGCCAGCCGGCTCCCCGGCCCATTATCTCGACAACCATGATACGGCCGTGGGACTTGGCGGTGGTGCGGATGCGGTCGAAGGATTCAGTGGCCACGGTGATGGCGGTGTCGAAGCCGAAGGTGTAGTCCGTCTCGGCCAGGTCGTTGTCTATGGTCTTGGGTATGCCGATAACGTTCACGCCCTTGCGGGAGAAGTCCCGGCCGCTGGTGAGGGTGCCGTCGCCGCCCAGAATGAACAAGGCGTCGATACCGGCGTCCTTAAGGTTCTGCACGGCCACGTCGCTGACGTCGTGGTACATTATCTTACCGTTTTCGTCACGGACGATGTTGTCGTTCTCGTCACGGATGGGATATATGAAAAGGTTGTCTTTATTCGAGCTCTTGAGGATAGTGCCGCCCTCGCCGAGTATTTCCTGAACGCTGTCCAGAGTCAGGGGCACAAAGTCCTTGTGATAAAGGCCGTGATAGCCCTTACGTATGCCGACCACCTCAAGGCCGTACTTGCATATCGCCGTCTTTGTCACGGCGCGGATAACGGCGTTTAAACCGGGACAGTCGCCGCCGCCGGTGAGGATAGCTATTCTTTTGATGTCGCTCATAGAGGGTTCCTCCTGTATTCTAAAATCTCTCCCCTATATAATATAACAAAATGAGAAATATTTCAAGTCCCCTTTTGTAATTTTTTTTGATTTTGACAAATATAAACAAAAATCATGAATATAACTTAGTTAAGTTTGTATTGATTTTTCGGGGAATATGGTGTATAATAAATTTTGATTACAAATATGCGGGACTACGGCAGTTTCGCTCCGAAAGGATGACGGTTATGGAAGAAATATATTCCAATTTCATCAACGATATAATCGAGGACGATCTGGCCTCGGGGCGGGAGACTCACGTCCACACCAGATTTCCTCCCGAGCCCAACGGCTACCTTCACATAGGCAGCGCCAAAGCTATCTGGATAAATTATACCGCCGCGAAAAAGCACGGCGGGGAGTTCAATCTGCGCTATGACGACACCAATCCCGTCAAGGAGGACGACGAATTCGTCCGGGCCATAGAGGCCGACCTCCGCTGGCTGGGCTGCGAACCGGATCACATCTTCTACGGCAGCGACTACTTCGACAAGTGCTACGAGCTGGCGGAGAAGCTCATCACGGACGGCAAGGCCTTTGTCTGTGACCTCAGCCACGACGAAATGGCCGAATACCGGGGCACCCTCACCGCTCCCGGCAAGGACAGCCCGTACAGGAACCGCTCCGTGGAGGAAAATCTCGACCTCTTCCGCCGAATGAAGGCAGGGGAGTTCCCCGAGGGCAGCCATACCCTGCGTGCCAAGATAGACATGACCTCGCCCAACATGAATATGCGGGATCCGGTGATCTACCGCATACTTTACGCCCACCATCACCGTCAGGGGGACAAGTGGTGCATCTATCCCATGTACGACTTCGCCCACCCCATTCAGGACGCGCTGGAGGGCATAACTCACTCCCTTTGCTCCATCGAGTTCGAAAATCACCGTCCCCTGTACAACTGGGTCGTTGAAAATCTGGGCTTCGATCCACGTCCCCATCAGTGGGAGTTCGCCCGACTGAACATGACCTACACCGTCATGAGCAAGCGCTACCTCCGCAAGCTGGTGGAAATGGGTTATGTGGACGGCTGGGACGATCCCCGTATGCCCACCCTGCTGGGTCTCAGACGCAGGGGCTACACCCCCGCCGCCATTCTGGACTTTATCCGCCGCAGCGGAGTTGCCAAGGCCGACTCCATGGCGGACATAAAGCTGCTGGAATACTGCATCTGCGAGGAGCT
>CANRJP010000182.1 GCA_947630975.1 uncultured Clostridia bacterium | reverse complement strand
GATGGACAGATAAATAAAATATCGTATATGTTTTTCCGGAGCCCGCCTCGGCGGGCTCTTACGGTATCATGGCCCGCTGGAAAATTACAACTTAATTTTTTATAAAAAACTATTGACAACAGGCGTGATATAAAGTATAATATATTAGGAACATTTGTTCGACAAAGCTTTGTGGAGGTCATCGTAATGGCGGAAGACAAGAAAAACAAAAAGGCTTCAAAGGCGACCACACCAGTTGTGGACATAAAAGAGTCCGAGGCCAAGAAAGAGGCCCTCGACCTCGTAATGAGTCAGATAGAGAAGCAGTTCGGCAAGGGCAGCGTCATGCGTCTGGGCCAGACCAGCACCCTGAATGTGGACGCCATTCCCACCGGCGCCATGAGCCTTGACCTTGCGCTGGGTATCGGCGGCGTTCCCCGGGGCAGGATAATCGAGATCTACGGCCCCGAGTCCAGCGGCAAGACCACCGTCGCTCTTCATATCGCGGCCGAGGCCCAGAAAATGGGGGGAGAAGCGGCCTTCGTGGACGCGGAGCACGCTCTTGACCCGGTCTACGCCAAGGCCATCGGCGTGGACACTGACAACCTCATCGTCTCTCAGCCGGACACCGGAGAGCAGGCCCTTGAAATAACCGAGGCCCTCTGCCGCAGCGGCGCCATCGACGTCATTGTTGTGGACTCGGTTGCGGCCCTTGTGCCCCGGGCGGAGATCGACGGAGAAATGGGCGACTCCCACGTGGGCCTTCAGGCCCGGCTCATGAGTCAGGCTCTGCGCAAGCTGGCCAGCGTGGTCAACAAGAGCAACACCGTCTGCATCTTCATCAACCAGCTCCGTGAAAAAATCGGAGTGATGTACGGCAATCCAGAGACCACCGCCGGCGGCCGGGCGCTGAAATTCTACGCCTCGGTGCGCCTTGACGTGCGCCGCATAGACGTGCTCAAGAGCGGCGGCGAATTCGTGGGCAACCGCACCAAGGTCAAGGTAGTCAAAAACAAGGTGGCTCCCCCCTTCAAGGAAGCGGAGTTCGACATAATCTACGGTCAGGGCATCAGCGCCGAGGGCTGTCTGCTGGATGTGGCGGTGGCTTTGGACATAATCAAAAAAGGCGGCGCCTGGTTCAGCTACAACGGTAACCGTTTGGGTCAGGGCCGGGAAAACGTGAAGAAATACATGGCTCAAAATCCCGAGTTTGTCAAGGAGATAGACAGACTCATAAGGGAGAAGCTGTACAGCGGAGTATCCATGGACGCCATTACCGCGGCCACCGACGACGACATACCCGAATCCGAAGGCGGGGAGGATTTTTCCGAATAAGACTTAAAAGGGGATTATATGATGAAAAAATGTTTGTGTCTGGCTCTTTCGCTGATTTTGCTCCTTTCACTGACTCCGGCCGTTCTTGCCCAAGACGGCGGGACGGTCAAAATCACCTTGCAGGCCAGAGTCAGCGTTGGCGTGCCCAAGGCTCAGTCCCTTGTTTTTGACCTGCGGGACGGAGCCACGGAGGAGCTTTTGGGGAGCCGAACCGTGGAGCTGGGCAGCGAGCGGGAACCTTTGATACGGTTGGAATTTGACGTTCCCTCCCTATCAAAGGGCAAGAGCTTTATTTTCCATATGTCCCAAGGCGAGGCCGAGATCGAATACAACGGCGCAAGGGGAGCCTATTTCATTCTGACCGCCGGCGGCGGCGCCGAATTCGCCATGACGATTTTTCCGGCGTCGGAAAGGTTCGTCAACCTTTCTCTCGGCGGGATTGCGCGATACGACGTGCCTCTGTATCCCTATGCCGAGGGCATCCTCATTCCCGCGTCGGCTCTTTCGGCGCTGGGCATAAGCGCCGCCCGCACCGGCGACGGCGCCATATCCCTCACGGCGGGTGACCGGGGACTTCTGCTCTATCCCGGCCAGATATGCGCCTACGCCAACGGCGAGGCCTTCAATCTTGCCCTCGCACCGACGGTCATCGACGGAGCGGACTATGTACCCGTGGCGGACACCGCCTCGGTTTTCGGCTGTCAGATAAGCTACAGCGACGACAACCGAACCCTTAACCTCTCTCTGGGCCGCAGTCCCTACTCCCTGACCCCGGAGGAGGAAAAAATCAACGCCTCGGGCGTGGGCAGCGACACCGAGTATCTCATCTGGATATCAAAATCGGAGTACACGGTCAGGGTATTCCGGGGTTCGGCGGGGAACTGGTTCATGATAAGGAGCTTCCCCTGCGCCATCGGCGCACCGGGCACTCCCACAGTGGAGGGCGTTTTCAAATATTACCAAAAGCAGGATCGCTGGACATATAACAGCTACTGGTGCGGCCCCATAATGCGGTTCAGGGAGGGCGGCTACGCCATGCACTCCACCCTGCGCCGGTATGACGGCTCCGACTACGACGGAAGGGTGGGCATGAAGATCTCTCACGGCTGTGTGCGGATAAGGCCGGAAAACATCGAGTGGCTGGCGACCACCATGCCTTTGTACACCACGGTTTATATCACCCGCTGAAAACGTCGTTTTTTCCTCATAATTTTTACCAAATAGAGCCCCGCCCGAGCGGGGCTTTTTTATGAAGATTGCCGTTTTTTTTTATTTTAAATTTATCTCTTGACATCCCATTTTTGCTGTGCTATGATATGTTCTGGATTTTGTTTTTGACAAGTAATTTTTCATACCGGTTCCTGTAAAAAAGCTTCAGCCGGCAGGCGAAGGAGACCGCCGCAAATTGATGATTTTTAACCGGGGCTCGGTAATCAGGAGTTTCAAAGGTTTCAATAATATTAAGAGGTGCTGAAAAAATGGTATTGGAGAAGCCGGCAGAGGTGAACACCGTGGACATCAATGCGGACGCCTATTTGTTCGTACACTTTA
>CANRJP010000181.1 GCA_947630975.1 uncultured Clostridia bacterium | reverse complement strand
AATTATAACATATAATAAACCTGTTTGTCAATATATAATTTTAACTGAGGTGAAATATATGGAGAACAAACTGGTAATAAATAAAAAATCACTGCGCGGAGAGGACGGTTACAAGACCTTTTCCGTCCGGCTCAAGGACGAAACGGTTCAAAGCCTCGACGCTCTGTCAAATGACACCAACCGCTCCCGAAACGAGCTGATAAACATTCTGCTTGACTTTGCGATAAAAAACTGTGAAGTCAAATAGCGCCGTCCGCCATGGGCGGCTTTTTTATCGCTTGATTTAAGGATAGTATATCATATTTGGTTTTTTAAGTCAATAATATTGCTCAAAAATTGCCAAAATATTTTTCACACCAGCCGCTCCAGCTCGCCGAAGCTTTCGATTTTTTTCCAGTATTCGCTCACTTGGCCGAAGCCGTAGGTCGCGTACACAAAGGGCACACCCGCCAAAAGGCTGGCGTCGGCGTCGCCCTGAGTGTCGCCGACGTACACGGGGGCTTCCATGCCCCGCCTTTCAATGAGGAGCCTCATGGTCTCGCCCTTCGGGGCCAGAGTGTCGCCGTAGCAGAGAAAATCGGTCACGCATTCCCCAAGGCCGCTGTTGGCGAGGAAAGCCTCTATATACCCCTTTTGACAGTTGCTGACGATGTACAGGGGCAGCCTGCGCGACAGGCGGCGGAGGGTCTCCTCCACTCCGTCAAAGAGGGGCACCTTTTCCGCGTCGAGGAAGCGGCTCTCGTATTCGCAGCACTTCACCGCCAGGACGTCCCGGGCCTCGGGGGTCAGTCCGGGGAAAAGGGCGGCAAAAATTACGTTCATGGGCTTGCCGAACAGGCTCTTGAGCTGCTCCGCCGTAAGGCCCGGCTCAATATCCGAGTTGTCCCTTATGGCGGCGTTCCACGCCCGAGCGCATATATCCGTGGTGTCCCAGAGGGTGCCGTCCACGTCAAGAATTATATCGGTGATCTTCAATGTTATCTACCTCCTCAGTTGAAGGACCTTCCCTCGGCACGGCGGAGCAGGGCGGCCAGAGGGCATATCAAAAGGCCGCAGATAAAATTGCTGACCCCGTGCACAAAGTCAAAGGGCAGCCCCGCCGCTATCCACGCCAGCGTTCCCTTGAAGCTCAGGCCGAAAAGCAGGGCCTGAACCGGAGCGTACAGAGTTCCGTACAAAAAGCCGTGGGCGGCGGAAAGAGCCATGCAGCACAGAGGTTTTATCTTCGGCGAAAGGCTCCGGGGCAGGAGCATGGTCCCGCCCCAGAGAGGGAGCCAGATATAGAGATAAGGCACCCACCATGTGGCGAAGCCGGAAAACAGCCCCGTTATCAGCACAAAAACATAAATGGGGTACAGAGCCTTTTTTCGGTACACCAAAGTTAGGGCCACCGTGAAGCAGCCAAGGAGGTGAACGTTGGGCAAAACCTCCATTATCAGCTTGGAGGCATACATCACCGCCCCCAGCATACCGAATACGACTACCTCTTTTATGCTGGGCTTCATGCCTTTTCTACCTTAAGGGCATAGCTGTCACCCTCGACAATATCGGTCATGTCCACGCCGGCCGAGGAATACTCGCCGTTTACGTAAAAGGCCCAATAGCTGCCGTCCTTGTCGTAGTCGGCGGTAATGCCGTTGACCGTCTTTACGTAAAGGCCGTAAACGCCCGCCTCTCCGTCAATGAGGTCAAGCTCCTGCAGGGCCTCGCCCACGGTGGTCTTATCGGTGTGAATCTCGAATTTTGACTCGTTGCCGTCAAGGTCGCTGACCGTCAGGTCAAACACCTTTTCACCCTCGCCCATCACCACGGTTTCGCCGCCGGACGAGCCTTCGACGTCGGACTTATTGTCTTTGCCGCAGCCGGCCACAATGACAAGAGCCGCTGTCAGCAGCAGGCAGAGCAGCAGAGTAAGCACCCGTCTCTTTTGCATTTTGTATCACTCCTTAAATTTATTCTTATATAATATAACACAATCCGATAGAATTTTCAAGTACTAATTTACCATTTAAAACACTTCCGGCATAATATGCAGTAGTGGTGTAATAGTACACCACAGCTTTTCAGTCATTTCGGATTAAAGGAGGTAATGAAATGTGCTGAAATGCTTCTTTAAAAACAACTACGAACGGAGAAAGCGGTATTTCAGAAACGCGGAGAGCGAAATAACTCTGAAAAATCTTCAAACCCTTAAGCTCCTGAGTATTATCGAGGTAGTTATGCTGCCTCTGACAATGATAACGGCAAATCTCATCATAAGCGGCTGGAAAATGACCGTGTTCCACCTAGCCTTTCTGCCCGCGTCGGCCCTGCTGTGCCTGACGGTTTTGCTCTACTGCCACGGGGGCGGCGGCAGCCGAAACGCGGTAGTGACGCTGTGTCTCGCCTTTTGGTCGGTGAACTTCATTTTTGTGATACTGATAGACGTTTTCAGAGGCGCCGCGACACAAAGCTGCTTTATGCCCCTCTTGTGCGTGGCCCTGCCGGTGAGCTTCATCTTGCCCATGGGTCTTACCTTCGGCGCGGTCGGAGCCTTCGAGGCCGTCTATATAATCGGCCTAGTGCTTTTCAAGGAGCCCGCCGTGGGACAGTACGACGTGTTCTGCGCAATATACGCCTATGTTATCGCGGTGATAGTCTATTACTGCGTCATCATGCTCCGCTCCCGGGACTACGAGAACTGCGCAAAATACGAACATCTGAGCACCCGTGACACCCTCGTTCCCGGCCTGTACAACAAACAGAACGGTCAGGAGCTGATAATCCAATACCTCGAAATGAACAGTCCCTCGGTAAGCTGCACGCTTATCATGCTGGATGTGGACGACTTTAAGAAAATAAACGACACCTATGGCCACTATACCGGCGACAGAACTCTGTGTCA
>CANRJP010000180.1 GCA_947630975.1 uncultured Clostridia bacterium | reverse complement strand
TTATACCGCATTTTCATCACCTAGTTTATTTTACCACTGTTATATATAACTGTCTACTTTTTATTAGAGATTAGTATGAGAAATAAAAGTGAACAGTGTAAACCCAAATGTGACACATACCGCCGCAGAATAAGTTCTTGCAAAGCAAAGGAGCAGGAGACATTCAACGGTAAGGCCGATGCCCCAGAGGGCTATACCGAGAAGCTTATTGTTCTTCATCCTCATCCCTCCCTCTTGGCGCCGCACCTGGGGCAGAACTTGCCGGGACGCTCAAAGATATGACCGCAATTGACGCATTTGGGCGGCGCGGCAACAGGGGAACCGCAGTTGTCGCAAAAGGCCGCGCCAAGTTGGAGCTTTGCGCCGCAATTATCACAGAAAGAGGCTTCCGCGGGCTGCGGCGCGGCGCCGGCAAACGCGCCGGTGACCGCACTTCCAACGACACCGCCTACAGCTCCGCCGACACCCGCCATTGTGCCAAGTCCCACGCCCATATTGGTAAACTGCCCGACGGCCTCATTGTCCGCGACCTTTTCCGCCACGTCGAAGCCTCGCTCCTGCTGATATGTATAGCCCTCTTGACGGCGCTTTGTGGCAAGCGCTTCGGATTCAATGACCATCTTCCGGGCCTCTGTTTGTTTGTCGATGACACCGACCTGCTGCCGGAGCTTGGCCTCGGCTACATCGGCGTATCGCCGGAAATGCAGCTCTTTGAACCTTTCGTATTGCGGCTCGCCGTCCGGTTTGGCAATCGTAGTAACAAAGAAACGCTCAAGGGCGATACCGTAGTCGGCAAAATCGGGAGACAGCTTTTGCCGCAGCGCCTCAGAGAACTCCAGCAGTCTTGCGTCGATCTCAAAAATATTGACGGCGTCATTTTTCAAGATTTGGGCCATATAGGTTTTGACCTTCGTCATCAGGAAAGCTCGGAAATAGGAGGTCAGCCTCGCCTGGCTGAGATCCCGTTCCGTGCCCACCAATTTGACCAAAAGCTTTTTGGAATCTTCCGTCCGCAGGCTCATTTCTCCGTTTGCGCCAATGGACAGCGGAAAACCATAGGTTGGCTCGATATACTGTATCTTGCTGTCCGTTCCCCAACGGATGGCCATCTGCTCCACTTTGTTGACATAATAGACCTCACAGTGGAAAGGCGACTCACCACCCGTAGGAATATTGGCGACCTTTTGAAGCAGCGGAATGTTCTGCGTCTCCAGCGTGTAGCGTCCGGAGCCGAACAAATCCAGCGGTTGGCCGTTCAGGAAGAAGACGGCTTCCTGCGTTTCATGTACGATCAATTGTGAGGATGTGCTGAAATCTTCGCGGGGGTGCTTCCAGACAAAAGTCGAATTATCCCCCTCATATTTGATAATGTCAATGACCGCCATTTGGGTTCCTCCCCCTCTTTTTTCAAATCGGTACCATATCTTTTCTGTATTATACCAGATTAAATCTGCAAATTCAACGGAAAATTCGACAATTAAAGGCTTTTCTTCTGGAATATCCTCCGTTTCTCAAATGTATGCTATTGATGAGGTGATCAAAATGGACTACGTAGCATTCATTCGGGACCGCATTACAAGACTTCGGATGGAACGGAACGTCTCAGAGTATCAGATGAGCCTGGAGTTGGGGCAGAACAAGAATTACATTCAGGGGATAAGCTCTGGGAAGGCCCTGCCGTCCATGAGGCAGTTTTTGAATATCTGCGATTATTTAGAGATCACGCCCATGGAATTTTTCGACTGCGATAACACAAAACCGCAATTGATACGAAAAGCGGCGGATGATATGAAGGGGCTGAGCGACAGCGATTTGATTTTGCTGTTGAACATTATCCAGCGGCTGCATCAGTAAGATTTGTGAAACAAGAGCGGTTCATAACAACGGCTGTATTGCCGCCGGAGCCGTGAAGTGCCGCTCCAGAACGACCGCGAGCCGGTCCTGCACCCGGACTACTACGACTGTGAGGCCGTGGAGTGGTACGGGAGGTACGGGCTTCAGCTTTATGACCTGATGCGCCGCGCCCAGGCAGGGGAGTACATGGTTCTCCTGCACGGCAACGTGGAGCTTCGGTACGAAATTCACGATGGCATTGGCAGGCGGCGGATCTTGTACGACTCTCTCAAGAGCCTTGTTGACTTTTACATGATGGAGATGCTGACCGGCCCCAAGCCCGCTGTGCGCCTCTGCAAACACTGCGGTGCCCCGCTCCTCACCCACGGCACCAGAGCGGAATACTGCTCGGCGTCCTGCAGGAACGTGGAGAACGTGAGCCGGAGCAGAAAGCGGAGGGCCGATACGGCGGAGTAATTTCCCCCCTACTTCTATTACCACAACTTCCAAGACCCAAAAGCGTACTTTATTTAAAAATTTTTTTGAGGAGGCCGACGATGTTTGAAATGACAGAGGACTTCCGGCGCGAGCTCAACGAGATGTATTCCGAGCTCTCCACAAAGATGACCCGAATCGCCGCGGCGCTGACGCACAGGATATTTCAGGTCGATGCCGGCTGGTACAACGGCCACGAGCACGAACTTCCAGACGGCACATGGCAGATCGACAGCTTTCCCGTCCCCGTCATCTCCGTAAAGGGCTTCAGCGAGATACATATTGAGCCCGCCGAGGTCACCGTCACCGCGAGGCTGAAACGTGACGACGCTCTTGCTCTGGACATGAGTATCTTTGGGGGCGTCCCCGTGGAGGCCTTCGGGGTGGAGCACTATTACGATACATACTACCGCCCCGGCGGCAGCGTCGATGCCATGCGCGAGGCGATCCGCGCCTCCGACGAGCGCGAGATCGGTTTTGCCTTCTCCTTCCCCTTCGACAAGCCCGCCGAGGAGTATTACGACTTCTGCAAGCTCCTGCGCCGGAAGGGATTTTACTATTGACATTCAGGAGGTTTACATATGCGGAAAATCAGATACGCGCAAAAGAGCGACAGGATTTCTGGTTTATCCTCGACCATCATCTGCCGGAGGCGGAGTTTGAGAACAAGGTAAATTTAAAACGGGCGTATGTCCTCACGGAGGACG
>CANRJP010000179.1 GCA_947630975.1 uncultured Clostridia bacterium | reverse complement strand
GCCGACGGCAGCGCTTTGAACAGCGGCGACCGTGTGATGGAGGGCACCGTTATAGAGATAACGCCCACCCTGCCCGAAAACTCGGTTCTGGACAGCATACTTGTGAACGGCAGCCCTATTGAGGGCAGCTCCTTCACTGTGGGAGCCGAAAATGTAGAGATAACCTTTACAGTTATTTATAAGCGCCTTGTGACCTTTGGCGAAAATATCAGAGTGACCGCCGGCGGCGAGCCGGTGGAAAGCGGCGAACGCGTACTCGAGGGCACGGAGCTTGCCGTCGAGGCCGTTTTGGCCGAAGGCGAGATCCTTGACCGCATACTTGTGAATGGGGTCGCTATCGAGGGGAGCACCTTCACCGTGGGCGGAGCCGATGTTGAGATAACTCTGGAGCTTGTGGCTATTGACCCCGACGCCGTGCCTCTCGGCAAGGCGGCCTGGGTGTACAACATACCCGCCGGAAACGTGGATTATCTCACCGACGGCAGAAAGTCCACCGCTCTTGAGTTCCGCCGCAACGATATTGAGGATACATGGATATCCGTTGTCATTTATGACGCGGGCGAGGGCAATACCTTTGATTTCAGCAGCATTGAGCTGACCGGCTACGATAGGGCGCGGTTCTACGGCGCCAACAGCCTTGTCAGCGGCAATTTTGACCTGAGCGACATAGCCGGTACCATCGAGCGAAACCACGACTATTCCAAGGACGAATATTTTGCCCAGTGCTACGGCCTGACCGCGTTGGCCGACCTGACGAATTCATCAAAAACCTTTGACGATACCCAGTCGTACCGGTATTTTGTAGTGACAATTACCGACGGCTGGAACAGAAACACGTCGATTTCCGAAATAGCCCTTTCAAATAAGATAGTCGCCGCCTCTCTGGGCGAGGTGGTTCGCGCCGGAGGCCAATACACCTCCAAGACCGGCAAGTGGAGCTCCACCAACTTCAACGCTCAATGGTCGGTGACCGACAGCGATCTCGGCATAACCGCCGGAACCGACGAAAATCTGACCCTTTGGGGCTGGCTTGGCGGCGACGGCAGCGACACCTCCTCCGACGCCGGCGTGATAAGCTTCCGTCTTAAGAGCGAGACCGACACCTATGCCGATGTGAAGATAGTTGGCAACGAAAAGCAGGACGACCGTGACTTCACCGTTTGGGTGCAGGGCGAGGACGGCCGCACGTCCCAGGGCTATGTAATTACAACCGGACAGGGGGAGAGCCTCGGCAACCTGACCTTGTACACCGTAAAGAACATTCAGGTTTTTGAGGGCGTAAATAAGATAACAATAGGCTCGTCCCAATTCGACTACGCCCCTGACCTTGCCATGGCCGTATTTGTGGACAAGGCCGACAGCTTCCTCCGCGTGGGCGAGGTCAAGTGGGCGGAGGGAGAGACCGCCGACATGGGCGGCCTTGCTTCCGCCGATAAGTTTACCGAGGAATTTCTGCCCGGCAAAGTACAGGGCGACGCCTTGGGCGGCCTTGCCTCCGCCGACGGAATGACCGCCGAGGTGATGAGCGAGGGCGGAACCTACAACCTCATCGCTCTGGCCGGAGAGGGAGGATTTACCCTTAACGTCGGCGGAAAAGAGTACTCCGCCGAGGCCGAAAGCACCGAATATTCCTCCGTCGGCGGACTGAGAGCCGTCGTATTCAGAGATGTGGCCCTTAACGCGGGAATCGACGCCCTGACCCTTACGGGCGGCGGCATCGTCGGCCTGAAGCTCATAGAACAGAGGAACAATACCCTTACCTTCGGGGACGAGATAACCGTCGTTGCGGACGGCAAAATCGTCAATTCCGGCGAGACCGTTCCCGACGGCGCCACCGTAAATATAACCGCGTTCTCCTCCGACGACAGGATACTTGATAAAATACTGGTCAACGGCAGGGAGATATCCGGCGGCAAATACTTTGTTTTCAACGAGGATATAAACATAACGGCGGAGTTCATCGACGTTATGTATGTGACGGTCACTTTTGACGGGGGCATAGTTGTGCTGGCTAACGGAACGGCCATCGAATCCGGCGCTTCCGTTCGGGGCGACGCTTCGCTCCGGTTCTCAGCCGGCAATTCCGCCGAGATAAGGGCGGTGTTCTCCGTAAACGGCACCCCGATTTCCGGCAGCACCTACACCCTGAATAAGGAGGATGTGCATATCAGCGTGGAGCTCACGCCTTATGACCTCATTTTCCTTCAGAATTATGTGATCGAGGTTTTTGACGAGACCGAAAACGCCATGCGCTTTACCCTGCCCGCCAGGGGCGATTACGGCGCAGAGATAACATGGACGGTCGTTTCCGGCGAGGAGACCGACTCAATAGACGCGGCAGGCGACGGCCTACTGCTCACCGCCGACCTCGCCGCCGGACGGGACAGAGAAATAGTCCTTAACGCATCCATAACCGTGGCAGGCCAAACCTATACTGTTGAAAAGACCGTCAAGGTCGAGAGCCATTCTCTGGTCAGCATCGGCGGCCGCAGCTTCTATATCAGTCCCATTGGCGGCAGCGAGGCCGACCTTGTCATGAATGACGGACAGTTTGCCGTCAGCGGACGGGGCGAAGATCTGTGGCGGGCTCCCGACGGCTTCGGCTACCTTTATACACGTCTCAGCGATGAGGATTTTACCGTCAGCGTAAAGGCCGACAAGATAGACGGCTCCGCCCAGTGGAGGCGTACCGGCCTTATGCTCCGCGAGAGCACCGACCCCGGCTCGCGCTTTGTAATGCTGTCCTTCGGCGCGCAGAACGGCGCCGGTCTTGAACTGGCGGTGAGGGACGCCGAGGGCGCCGAGCCTTACAGCGCTTTCCGCGACACGGGCTACGTGCGGGGCCGCACCTCCTTCGGCTATATCAAGCTTGAGAAGAGGGGTAATACCGTGACGGCCTACTATTCCGAGGACGGAACGGACTATGCCGCCATAGGCGACCCCGTGGAGTTTGCCCTTGAGGGTGAATATCTGGCCGGTATACACGCGGTCAGCGACGAGGGATACAGCTATTTCAGCCGCTTTGAGATAAACGGCGAGGA
>CANRJP010000178.1 GCA_947630975.1 uncultured Clostridia bacterium | reverse complement strand
TTCTTTATCTCGCCCTTCAAAAGCTGCTGCTTGCGGCGCAGGGTCTCCATGTCGTTCTGTCCCGCCCACTGGAAGGGAGTAAAGGGCTTTGGCACAAAGCCCGCCACGCTCAAGTTCACCGAGGGGGCACGGCGTTTGTTGGTCTTTTCGGAAGCATAGTAGCGCTCCACCACCTTTTCGGCCAGCCGGGCGATACCGGCGATGTCCCCGTCGGTCTCGTAGGGCAGCCCTATCATGAAATATAGCTTCACCGTGAGCCAGCCCCCGTCGAAGGCCAGATCCACACTGCGCATCAGATCCTCCTCGGTGACGTTCTTATTTATCACGTCCCGCATACGCTGGCTCCCCGCCTCGGGAGCGAAGGTAAGGCCGCTCTTGCGCACCTTTTGAACCCGCTCCATCAGGCTCAGGCCGAAGTTGTCCACTCTCAGGGAGGGCAGGGAAAGTCCCACCTTTTCTTTTTCGGTCAAGGTCAGCAGGCGGTCGGCCAGCTCCTCAAAGCGGGTGTAGTCGCTGGTGGACAGGCTGGAAAGGCTTATCTCCTCATACCCCGTGGAGGACAGCAGACATTCCGCGTCCTTCACAAGTCGGTCGGGGCTTTTTTCACGGATGGGACGGTAGATCATGCCCGCCTGACAGAAGCGGCAGCCTCTTATGCAGCCCCTGAAAACCTCGATGCTCGCCCGGTCGTGAACTATATCCATGAACGGGACTGTAAATTTGTCGGGATAGACGATTTCGTCCAGATTTTCAACTATTCTTTTGCGGACTCTGGGCTTTGCTTCCGGGCAGTTGGGAGTCATGGACTTCAAAGTGCCGTCCCCGTTGTATTCCACATCGTAGAGGCAGGGCACGTATATGCCCTCGATCTTGGCGATTTTTTTCAGGTAGTCGATGCGCTTGCCGCCCTCGGCTTTCCACTCCTTATATGCGTCCATGAGCTCGCCGATGACCTCCTCGCCCTCACCCATGGTGAAGAAGTCGAATATCTCCGCCAGCGGTTCGGGATTGTAGGCGCAGGGGCCGCCGGCGTTTACAAAGGGGGCGTCCTCTCCCCTGTCCTTGCTTAGTAAAGGTATGCCCGCCAGATCCAGCATATTCAAGATATTTGTGTAGCACATTTCGTATTGCAGAGTCACGCCCACGAAGTCAAACTCTCTGACCGGCGTGCGGGTCTCAATGGAGAACAGGGGGATATTTTCCTTACGCATTTCCTCCTCCATATCGACCCACGGTGCAAAGACCCGCTCACAGTACGTGTCGGGCCGGAGGTTGAGCACATGGTACAGTATTTTCATGCCCAAATGGCTCATGCCAACCTCATAAGTGTCCGGAAAAACAAAGGCATAGCGAATGTCCGCGCCTTCGGGATCTTTCATTACGCTGTTCAGCTCGCCGCCGCTGTAACGGGTGGGCTTCTGGACGCGCTTAAGGATTTTGTCGATGTTGACTGTGCTCATATCAATTCTCCGTTCGGAAGTATATATAAGCATTATACATTAAAACTCAAAATATTTCAATACAAATCCCGTAAAAAATCCGCCGTTCGTCGAATTTTTATGAATTCAGCCGAAGCAAGGTATCTGTTATGGAGAAAAAGTATGACAGCGAGGCCCACGGGCGGCACACCGTACAAAGCGCAAAGCTCCGTGACCGCCAGCAGCGCGTAGCCACCGACAATGCGGCAGCGCCGCTCCCCGAAAATTGCCGCCGTCACCCTGCCCCCGTCCAGCGGCAGCACAGGCAGCAGATTAAAGGCCAGTACCCAAAGTGTCTGGGGCGACAGCACCGGCGCAAGCAGCAGGCTCACCGCCGGGCCGGACAGATAAACGGCCACCGCCGCCGCGCCGGACAGCTCGCCCACATAAAGAGAGCAGCCCAAAGGCGTAAGAGTCAGCACCATGCTCCGCCGCCCAAGGATAAAAGCCGCCAGAGCGTGGCCCAGCTCGTGGAGTATCACCGACGCCAGAAGCCGGACAAAGCTTTTGTTCCAAATAAAAAAGGCGGCCAACACTATCGCCGTCGGATGTATTTTTACCCTCACCCCGGCAGCACGCACCTTGCCAGGTCATTAAGGTCTTTTACGATCTGTCCGTAGTTCACTGTGTAAAACAGCCTGTTTTTGAACGCCGTCATGGCGCCCGGCCAAAGCTCGCCCACAATATAGCACAGCAAAAACAGGCAGGTACAAACGGCCGTCCGGTACAAAAAGCCCATCACGTATTTTCGGACATCGGGCAATTCCAACTTTCAACCACGCTCCCGTACTATTACATTTTCGTAAGGGCTCCTTACAAAATCCTTACGATTTCATTTATATTCAAAAATGGGCTTGAAAATGAGGAAAATCTATGGTATTATATGGACAGAATTACTTAGTTTAGGAGCAGAAAAAATGTCCGTCAGCAACGAAATGCTTAAAAATTACATACGCCTTGTCATTCCCCTGACCCTGCAAAACCTCATCACCAGCAGCGTAAACCTCCTGGACAACCTGATGATAGGCCGTCTCGGCGAAGTGGAGCTGGCCGGAGTGGCAATGGCCAACAAGGTTTTCTTCGTGTACAACCTTATGGTTTTCGGTATATGCAGCGGAGCCACGGTGTTCTTCTCCCAATTCTGGGGCAAGCAGGACCGACGGGGCATACGCTCGGTAATGGCCGTGGGTCTCAGCCTGAGTCTTGCCTTCGGTCTGATATTCACCGTGACGGCGGGTCTGTTCTCCCGACAGATAATGAGCCTTTTGGTGGGCCGCAGCGTTGAGGTCATACCTTCGGGCACTGCCTACCTGAAAATCTCAGTGCTGGGCTATATTCCCTTCGGCCTGAACATCATCATGGGCACGGGCCTTAAGGCCATCGAGCGGCCCCAGGTGCCCCTCGTCGGCAGCCTTGTGTCGCTGGCCTCCAACGGCATACTCAACTATCTGCTTATCTTCGGCAAGCTTGGACTGCCCGCTATGGGAGTTCGGGGCGCGGCCGTCGCCACGGTCACCGCACGGCTGCTGGAGCTGGCGGTGGTTATCTTCGGCATAAGCGGGCGGCGTGGACTGTTCTTCGCCCCGCCGAGGGAAATGTTCGACTTCCCCGGCGGCTTCATCGCAGGATATATGCGCACCAGCCTGCC
>CANRJP010000177.1 GCA_947630975.1 uncultured Clostridia bacterium | reverse complement strand
CTTCACGAGAAGATAAGGGAGCTGTCCATGGAGGCCGGCAAAAACGTAAAGGTCAACGGCGGGCCCAACAATCTCATTGATTTGATCGCCGCCGACGGCAGCTTCAATCTGGACATCGACGCCCTCAAGGCCATACTCAAGCCCGAGAACTATGTTGGCCGTGCCCCGCAGCAGACGGAGGAGTTCGTCAGCACCGTCGTTCAGCCCATACTTGACGCAAATAAGGAGCTGCTGGGCATGACGGCGGAGCTGAATGTGTAATGAGGAATTATGAGTGAGGAATGAGGAATAGTAAGGGCAGCAGTTACTTTATTTGTCGTATTTGCCGTAATTGAAACAATAAGGATAAATGACAAATGCTCGGTAGGGCGCGACGAGGAGACGCGTCTCCCGGCGCGTAGCTTGTAAACTTTAATGTAATTAATGTAAAAATGACAGGAGATAAGGCTTCCCCTTTGAGGGGAAGCTGTCGGCGAAGCCGACTGATGAGGTGTAGCCGCCGCAGGCGGCGTTAGATGTAAATGCGTGACGGACGCTTCGCATTCACACTTTTCAATCTTCTAATTAAAAAAATTTAAAATTTTTTTTAAAAACATGGAACTTTTTCGGAACTTCCTACGTCTAAACTATAGAACCTGTAAAATGGTTACTATATTTTGGGAGGAATGCTTATGAAAAAACTATTTGCCGCAATTCTGGCCGTGGGGACGGTCTTTACCGCCTCGGCGGCCATGGCTCAGGACGAGACCGCCGTACTGCCGGCCTTCGACGTGACGCTGAACGGACAAAAGGTCGACAGCCAAAACAGGGAATACCCTCTGTTCGTGTACAGGGACATCACCTATTTCCCCATGACCTATTTTGACTGCCGCTTCCTTGGCCTCACCACGGACTGGGACGACCGGGCTTACACTCTGACCATCAACAAGGAGAGCATAGCCGGAATGTACCGGGATTACACGTCGGAAACGAATAACCCCGACAGTTGGACTGTGCGTCCGGTTGAAGTCCCCGTAGGTCAGGAGTCCCGCTACACGGGGGAATGTGTGGAACCGGCCCACTTCGTCACCTATGTGAACGGTAAGGAGGTTGGCGGCGGGGAATACCCCCTCATGACCCTGCGGGGCGTGACTTACTTTCCGCTGACCTGGGAGTACGCCCACGATATGTTCGGCTGGGACTACGGCTTTGACGAAAACGGTCTGAACATAAGCAGCGACAACTACCACACCGAAATTTTAAACTTGCCCGGCTTCGACGGCACAAATGTGGCCGAGTACGGCGGATATTACTTCTATCAGGCGGGGCAGGATATACGCCGTGCCCCCATGGACAATCTTTCCGCCGCCGAGACGGTTTATACTATGCTTTTGCCGCCTTATCATGTGGGAGATGAAATCATGTGGGGAGACGTCGCCTATCCCGCCCAGTTCAGCATCCGGGACGGCGAGCTGCGTATGACCTTCACAGACGTTGACACGGCCACGTTCACCAGCGTTTACAGTTTGAAGTACGATCCGGCCCAAAATACCTTTGTGGAGGACGACCGGCCCGACACCGTGAGCAATCCCACCGGGCCGGACACCCGTTATTATTATGCGGACGACATTGTTGTAAAAATAGGGTATTCCGCCTCGTACATCCGGGGCGGCGAGGAGGTCAGCCTTAAGGAGCTGGGCAACGCCTACGGCTGCCGTGTCCTCGGCCACAGGCTCTATCTCCGCTGCGCCCCCGCCGAGGGCTATGACAGCGGCGCCTTGTCCGACTTGTACAAGGTGGACACGGACACCGGCGAGATAACCCTCGTAACTCGGGGAATAAACGGATTTTGGGCCTTTGAGGGGCCGGAGGGCGACCTTATCTACACCTATACCGACGGCGAGGGCCTTGTGCGCCTTGACACCGACGAGGTGATAATATACAACGCCGATTATTGGGTGTCTGACGCTTATAAGACATTGGAGTTGACCCTTCTTGGCGAGGAGCTGGCCGTATACAGCCGCGACGACGGCCATACCCGACTTCAAGTCTTTCCTGAGTATGGCTCCGGCAAGCCCCGGGAAATACTGTCGTCCGATGCTTACGGCAGCTACGGCGGCTTTGACGGCGGATTTTATGTTTGTCTGGATGAGGAGCTGCCCGAGGACAAGTACCGCATAGCCATACTCCGCGAGGGTAAGGAGCCCTATCTCAGCTCCGACGTTCCGGAAAGCTGGTACGGCAAAGTTTTTGCGGACGGCGGCGACGCGATCTATGTCACCGAGGGCAAGGCCGTGCGCGTAACTCTTGATCGCAAAGAGGAGCCTTACAGCGCCCACCGGAGTGAGATATTGAACCTGCCCGGCACCATAGCCGTCACCGACGGGGAATACTATTACTATCAGGACTCCGACCTGAACGCCTATCGCACTCCGGTGGACGACCTTAACTCCCCTCAGCTGATAATGGACTTCGGCTGGGAGCCCGGCAGCGGCATGGGCCCCGGCGTCAGCTATTGGCCGGAGGACGGCGGTATGATAATGGAAACCGTCAGGGGCAGCTCGCCGATAATGAGCAGCACCTATGTTTACCGCATAGGCCCCGACGGTCAGGCGGAGGAGATAGACAACTGGGGCAACAGCGCCGGCAACGTCAACAGGATTTACGTTGACGGCGGGCTTTCAGTCACGATGAGCGATTGGGGCGGCCCCGGCGGCAACAGGGTGAGCTATACCTACAACGGTGAGGAATACAAAATAAGCGACGTCAGTGACGGGGCCTACGGACAGGTGGGCTACGACGGTATAAAAAAGCTGACCCGTGACTTTTATCGGCTGGGGGATTATCTGTACTTCACCGGCTGGCAGTTAGAGGACGACGCAACCCAGGACGGCGACAGCAGCCTTTTCCGGGTGCGTTTGGGCGAGACCGAAGTGGAGAAGGTTCTTGACGGCGTGGGCCGGTTCTACATCTTTGACGCTCCCGACGGGGAAACCGTGGTTTATTGGAACGATGGTCGGCTCCTGCGCCGCTGCCTTGACACCGGAAAAACCACCGTCATGATGAAAACGGAGCAGCCCTTCTTCTGCGCCGGCGGCGATGAAAAGCTGGCGGTCGCCCTGTCCGGCGAGGACTACGGCTGGCCCCATGAGATAAGAGCCGACCTGCTCATCTTTGACGATTACGGCAGAGGCGAGGGCAGGCT
>CANRJP010000176.1 GCA_947630975.1 uncultured Clostridia bacterium | reverse complement strand
GCTTCAACTCTTGCCAAAAGCTTGGGTTCCACGAAGGGACCCTTTTTCAAAGATCTGCTCATACTTTCATTCCTTTCTTATTGCGCCGTCGGCTTACTTTTGTTTGCGGCTCTTAACAATGAACTTGTTGGAAGCCTTCTTGTGCTTGCGGGTCTTGAGACCGAGGGCGGGCTTGCCCCAAGGTGTGACGGGAGAGGGCATACCGACGGGCGATTTGCCTTCGCCGCCGCCGTGCGGGTGGTCGTTGGGGTTCATTACAACGCCGCGGACAACGGGTCTCCAGCCCATATGGCGCTTTCTGCCAGCGCTGCCGAGAGAAATATTTTCATGGTCAAGGTTTCCTACCTGACCTACCGTAGCCTTGCATACCAGGCTTATCATGCGAACCTCGCCGCTGGGAAGGCGAACCTGCGCGTAGCCGTTCTCCTTAGCCATAAGCTGAGCGCTGGCGCCGGCGGCGCGCACAAGCTGGGCGCCCTTGCCGGGCTGAAGCTCGATGTTGTGGATAACCGTACCCACGGGAATGGAGGCCAGGGGAAGGGTGTTGCCGGGACGTATGTCCGCGTGCTCGCCGGTCTCCAGCACGTCGCCCACACCGACGCCGTTGGGAGCGATGATGTATCTCTTCTCCCCGTCCTCATACTGTACGAGGGCGATGTTGGCGCTGCGGTTGGGATCGTATTCGATGGCGATAACGTTGGCGGTCATGCCGACCTTATCGCGCTTGAAATCTATAACTCTGTATTTTCTCTTAACGCCGCCGCCGCGGTGACGGACGGTGATCCTGCCGTAAGAGTTCCTGCCGGCCTTGGACTTGAGGGGCTTAAGAAGGGACCGCTCGGGAGTGGTCTTTGTTATCTCCTCAAAGGTGGAGACAGTCATCTGCCTGCGGGCGGGAGAGGTAGGCTTATACTTTTTTATTGCCATTTGTTTTCACTCCTATCTGATTACATTAAGCCGTCAAAGAACTCGATGGTCTTGCTGTCCTCGGTGATCTTAACGATAGCCTTCTTCCAGTCGGGTCTCTTGCCGGAATTGGCGCCCATGCGCTTGATTTTGCCAAGCACCCGCATTGTGGTGACCTTTTCGACCTTTACGCCGAAGATTTCCTCCACGGCCTTCTTGATCTCGATCTTATTGGCTTCCGGAGCGACCTCGAAGGTGTACTTCCGGTCGGCCATCTGATCCATGGAGTGCTCGGTGATTATAGGTCTTTTAACTACATCGTAGGAATTCATTACGCATATACCTCCTCAAGTCTGGAGAGGGCTTCCTTGGCGAGGATGAGCTTGTCGTGAGCCAGTACGGAGTAAACGTTCATCATTCCCACATATGAGGCGTCCACGCCCTCGATGTTTCTGGCGGAAAGATACACGTTCTTTTCCATGTCGGCGGTTACGATAAGAGCCTTCTCGCTTACGCCCATTTCTTTGAGCATGGCGGCTATGGTCTTGGTCCTGGCCTCGTCCATGGCAAGACCCTCCACAACGTAAACGCTGTTTTCCTCGGCCTTGCTGCTGAGAGCGCTCACCATAGCCAGCTTCTTGACCTTCTTATTAAGATTGTAGGAGTAATCTCTGGGCTTGGGGCCTAACGCCACGCCGCCCTTCGTCCACTGGGGAGCCCTTGTGGAGCCCTGTCTGGCGCGGCCGGTGCCCTTCTGTCTGAAAGGCTTCTTGCCTCCGCCGCTGACCTCGGTACGGGTCTTGGTGCTCTGGGTGCCCTGTCTCTGGTTGGCAAGGTAGTTCACGACGCTGTCGTGAAGGACGCTCCTGTTTACCTCGGCGCCGAAAACCGCCGCGTTGAGCTCGATCTCACCTGTCTTGCCGCCCTGCAAATTATATAATCCTGCTTTAGGCATTTATTAGCATCTCCTTTCCGTTTAGGCCCTTAAGCCTTTACTGTATTCTTGATGGTGACGATTCCGCCCCGGGGTCCGGGAACGGCGCCTCTAACAAGAATGAGGTTCCGCTCGGTGTCGACTCTCACCACGTCCAAATTCTGGACGGTGACCTTCTCGGCGCCCATGTGGCCGGGAAGCTTCTTGCCCTTCATAACTCTGGAGGGGGTGGAGCAGGCGCCCATGGAACCGGGATGACGGTGAACGGGGCCGGTACCGTGGGTCTCCTTAAGTCTGTGGGTGCCGAAGCGCTTGATAACGCCGGCGTAGCCCTTACCCTTGCTGGTACCCGTAACGTCGACTCTGTCGCCCTCGGCGAAGACGTCGCACCTGATTTCGTCGCCCACGTTAAGGCCGCTGATGTCGGCCAGCCGCAGCTCCTTGAGTACCTTGCGGACGCTGACGCCGGCCTTCTTGAAGTGGCCGAGCTCAGCCTGATTGGAACGCTTCTCCTTTTTGTCGCCGAAGCCTACCTGAACCGCCTCATAGCCGTCGGTCTCGACGGTTTTCTTCTGAACGACGGGGCAGGGGCCCGCTTCGATAACAGTAACGGGAATTACCTTGCCTGCGGGATCGAAAATCTGAGTCATACCGATTTTCTTACCTACGATTGCCTTCTGCATAAAATAGTCCTCCTTATTCGGTTATTGGTTGACCCTCGGGGCCAACATTACCTTGGGGTAACCCAAGCTTACTTGCTCTTGTCAATGAGCTTGACGTCGATGCTCACGCCAGCGGGAACGTCCAGCTTGCCGAGAGCTTCCATCGTCTTGGGAGTGGGGTTGAGAATGTCGATCAATCTCTTGTGAGTTCTCTGCTCGAACTGCTCGCGGCTGTCCTTGTCCTTATGGACGGCGCGGAGGATTGTAACGATCTCCTTTTCGGTGGGCAGAGGGATTGGACCGGAGACTGTGGAGCCTGTTCTCTTGGCTGTTTCCACGATTTTTTCCGCGGACTGGTCAAGAAGAACGTGGTCGTAACCCTTGATCCTGATTCTCATTTTTTGCTTTGCTGCCATACATGTGCCTCCTAAATAAAATAAAATTAAGTTATTTGTGACTCATGCGACACCTGTACATAGCGCCGGGCGTTTCACCCTTTGCCATACTAAAACCCGGACGCTGAGCTCCGGGTACTACATGAAGATGGGCGCGGGAACCGTAGTCCCATCATCGAAGAATCGATGCACGCAAAGCTTTATCATGTTGTACAGTGACTGCCGCCCGGCTTCGGTGAGCCGGACATTCTCCACGGAAAAACCCGGCCTTTTGCCGGCAACCTCCCGCTTCATCGTATGTCATGTCACAGCTTTAACATTATACCTCAGCCGCCAAAA
>CANRJP010000175.1 GCA_947630975.1 uncultured Clostridia bacterium | reverse complement strand
ATACATCGTGTTTTAGGAAAGAAAATGGGATTTATGTGGAATGTTTGTGGAAAAATATTATACAAAAATAAATTGCTATTGAGTGTGATATGTAACGAATATCTTGCTACAAATCTGGGCATGAGATTTTCTGGTGTTCGCATTATTCTAAGGCTGTGAAACATCTGAACAGCTTTCTTTATCGCTGATTATAGTTCAAAATCAATGCAAAAATTCCGAAAGGATATAGTTCGGCTGAGAGAACCAACTCGGAAAAATAAATGAGTAGCACAAAGGAGCAGCCCCGTCAAGGGTAAAATGAACAAGCCGACGCTTGCCCTTGACAAAGCTGCTCCTTTTGTGCTTTTGGACAGTTATGGGTGTTAAGCCGAGAATCGGCTTAACACCCCCTTATCTAATGAGAATTTACAACCCCATTCGCCATATTGGGTACTTAAAACCGCCGATTTTACGGTATTTATTCCAGCTAAAATGATGACAAAAGTGGAACAATAGAACCCCATTTTAAGGGGGGTAATATACTATTAATTTTTCCGCTCCACCGCAATAAACACATTGCACACACTTTATTTTGTGTATATGTGCATATACTACACAATGGCTCAGCCCTTAACTTCCGGCAGCTCGGCGAACCACGGGAAGTCCACGGTTTCGCTCCCGACCTCGACCGGCAGCTCCGCCACACCGAGCGCATTCTTTATGAGTCCGCCCTTCGCTTCCAGAAGGTTTGTGAGATTGCCGATAGCGGCGTTTTCAAGCGGCACCTTGACGGTTAGACCCGCGGGCTCATCATTCCCGGACTCCTCGGCGGGCAGCGGTTCAAACCCAATTACACGCGGATGGAATACAAAACATTTTTTGACCGCAAAGCTTCACCGAGATCAGTCATCGGCAAAGCTTTGCGGTCAATGTTGGCCGTAGTCGGAGTAGGAATAATAGTGTCCTCCATATCCGTACCCATATTTTTTACCGTATTTATAAGACCGTTTCTTTGTTGATGCCTGATTGAGTACAAAACCTAAAAAGCCGGCATTAGATACGGCAAGCTGATTTACAGCTCTTACCACGGCCCTCCTTGCGGTGTAGTCCTGTCTCACCACCAATATAAAGCCATCGACCAGTCCCGAAAGCACAAGAGCGTCGGAAACCACGTTTATCGGCGGGAGATCAAAGATTATAAAGTCATAGTCCTCTGAAAAACTGTTGATAAATTTTTTCGTCGCATCTGAGCCAAGGAGCTCGGACGGATTGGGCGGAATATCTCCGGCAACCAGAACGTTAAGATTAACAAGCTTTTCGACTGTCCTCACGGCTTTATCCGCCTCAACCAGACCGGCAATCACATTGGACAATCCCGGAGATGCCGGCAGGCCCAGTCGTTTCGCTACATTGGGAAGGCGCATATCCGCTTCGATAAACAACACTTTTTTACCGGTTTCTGCAAGGGTATAGGCCAGATTTATAGACGTAATGCTTTTCCCTTCGCCCATGCCGGGGCTTGTTATTCCGACTATCCGGCATTTTTTCTCGTCCGGAAGGCTGAAAAGCAGATTTGCACGGAGAAGCTTATACGCTTCCGCCCCGGCAAAGCTAAGCTTGCCGCAGAGCATCTTTCTGTCACGTTCAACTTTTTCGCTGCTAAGTCTTTCTTTACCGGGATTTTTATGCTTTTTCAGCTTTATCAGTTTCATTTTTAGCCTCCTCTTGTCCAACTTTACGGTAATCACCGTAATAACTGTATTTTTCTTCCGTTGGTTCAGTTAAATCAGGAACTATCGCTAAAATAGGTGTTTCATAATTCTGATTTATAAAATCCTCATCATGTATTATATCATCGAACAACTCTGCCACTGCTATTACGGCGCAGGCCAGAAAAAATCCCAACAAAAAACCTATTAGCGTGTATCTCGTCACGTTGGGAAAGACCTTGTCCTCCTGCACGCCGGAGTTATCTACTATCCTGACGGAGCTCCCGTCAACTACGGCGGATATTTTGTCCGGTAAAAGCTGTGTCAGTGTATTGATGATAAGAGCCGCCTCCTTTGGATCCGGAGATGTGACCGTAATTTTAAATATTTCTGTGGAGTTGACCGCTGAAGCTGTTATCATTTTGGAAAGTTCCTGAGACGAACGGTCGATCCCGGCGGACGCGGCAAGCTCTTCCAAGGTGCTTTTAGCTTGAAGTATGACAATATAGGTGTCCACAAGGCTTTTTGCCGCGCTAAGTTCGTTTGGCGTTATGGTGACATTTTCACCGGACACCGCGCTGTTGTTTACATATACAAGGGCGTTGGCCTCATACAATGGTGTAACGATAAAAGATGAATATAAAAATGCAATGCTGCCAATGACCGCCGCTGAAATCGCAATGATCCACGCCCGTTTCCACAGGGCCGTTGCCAGCCTCAGTAAGTCTATCTGTATTTCCTCATCTCCGGCCTCGTTTGTTTTGTTCGTAAGCTCCATTTCCATCTTCCTCTGTTGTCATATTTAGAACTATTGCCATACTCATTATACCACAATAGGTATTTAATGTCAAGTACTATCGTTCATTTTTTTTGCTAATATTTGTGGTATCCTATAAATAGGGTGTTTGTGTCTTTTCGACGCGGGCATAAAAATAAGGAGTGTAGCAAGGAAGTTGAGTGTCATGGACGGATTTGAGGTAAATGTTGGAGCGAGGCTTAGGGCTTTGAGGGAAGCTTATGGCTTTTCCCGCGAAAAACTTAGTGAAATGGCTGATATCACGCCGAAATTTTTGTATGAAATTGAATCAGGCAGAAAGGGAATGTCCGCCTATACTCTGTACAATATTTCAAAGGCGCTCAACGTATCATGCGATTATCTTCTGGCCGGAAGAACCGCCGGTAATATTGAACATATAACAAACATACTTCTCACCCTCACTGATGAAGAATTGTTGAATGTGGCTCAGATCGTGCGGTGCGCCGCCGCTCTTGCCCACGGCAAATCGGAAAAATAGTTTGCCGTTCTGCCACAATGATGACAGACGGGAGATATGGTGTTCCCGGCACATTTCGTGCCGGCGTTCGATACCCCCGGTCTTTAATTTTGCGAAAATTTACGCGAGAGGGGGCGGCGGTCTTGTAAATGAAATTTCACTGAGATTTGACCTCCCCCTGGGGGATATTTTTCTGTCTAAAACATATACTTAAAATAAAATGCCCGTACCCCTTGCAATTTTTTCGGTTATGGTGTATAATGTATTCAAGACAGCGCAAG
>CANRJP010000174.1 GCA_947630975.1 uncultured Clostridia bacterium | reverse complement strand
TATTGGCGCTCCAGCTATATGTGCCGGTCCAGCTTAATGTGCCGGGATAGGAAGCCCCTACCACCACCTGGACATACCTTCTCCACGCGTCATCCTCGGGCGTCTTGCCGTTCTTGTCCGTGAAGGTCACGGTGAATTCAAAGGCGCGGCCCGTCTCTCCGCCCGCTCCGGCCACGGTCTTGCTGACAGTGAGGCTGCCGGTCTTCTGGGTGTTGGTAAACTCCGCCTTGTCTTTTCTGTCATAGGTTACGCTGGCAGTAAGCTCCCCCGTGGCGGCCCTGGTGACGGTCACGACGACCTTATATTCCGTCCCGTCGTAGTCCACGCTCGTGTCGTCGCCGGGAAGCTCCTTGAGGGTATAGGTATACGTCCCCGGCTCCGTGTATTTGATGTCGCCGAAGCTGACGAAGCCGCCCTCGGTATTGGACGCGGTGATTTTGCCGTCCACAGCCCCCTCCGGCATGGGGAAGGGTTTGCCCGACGTATCGGTATCGGCGGTCAACTCAAACTGGAACTGATCTTTATGGAGTACACCGTCCGTAAAGGTCTTGCGGGCTTTAATGGCGGTCTTGATCTCGTAGGCGCTGTAAGTGTTTTCAAAGTCCAGAACAGTGGGCGCGCCAAGATTGGTGTGGACCTCGACATTGCCCTCGCTGTCTTCGATTGTAACGGTGGGAACCAGGACATACCGATGATCATCCTCATCATAATCGGCTTTCACCACCACCGTTACAGTGTAAACCTTAGAGTCGTAATAGACTCCGGGGATGTTACCAGGCACCTCCTGAACAGTGTAGACATACGGCTTGCCCAACGTCTTGAACTCATCCGTCTCGGAGAAAATCTCCAGCTCGCCGGTTTTGCCCACCGCAATGTCCGCTGTTGTGAGTGTGCGTACACCTTCTCCCCTCAGAGGATCGTCCGCGGGGTTGCTGCTGGCCGGCGTCACGGTGAAGGTGAACACGCCGTGGACATCCACGCCCGCGCTTCCGGGCTGGAGGGTCAGCTTTTTCACCAGCCGTATATGGAGCGGGCTCACATTCGGCGCGATGTTCTTCACGGAAACCTGTACATTTGTTTTTTCCGCGATGGTCCCGTTCTGGTTTTCGTACTCAACATTATAGTGCCTATCCGCCGGGGGATTCTCCTGGACGGTATACTTCATCCCCACCGGGAGGCCGGTCACGGTCAGACTTTCCCCGTGCTTCAGGGTGAACGAGAGGACATTGGGGCCGCTCCAGCTGTATGTGCCGGTAAAGCTTAATGTGCCGGGATAGGAAGCCCCTACCACCACCTGGGCATACCTTCTCCACGCGTCACCCGTGGGAGCCGTGCCGTCCGCGTTTGTGAAGGTCACGGTGAAGTTAAAATCGCGCGTTGTTTCGCCGCTGTCGCCCTCCACGGTCTTTTTCACGGTGAGACCGCCCAGTTCGACGGTATTCTTAAATGCGGCGCTGGTGACGCTCTCCCCCGGGGCATTGGTCTTCTCATAGGTCACGGTGGACTTGAGGGATTTATCCGTTTCCTGGGTCACTTTCACCGTTACCTTGTACTCGGTTTCGTCGTAGCCGTAGGTAAACGGCGCGTCGCTTGCGGGTTTGACCTCCTTGATGGTGTAGTTGTACGTGCCGGGGCGCGTAAACTCCACCTCGCCGAAGAGCACGTTGCCGTCCTTGTCGTTTGTCACGGTGAGGGTGCTGCCAGTGGCCTTCGCCGGCATGGGGGAGAACGTCTCGGTTCCGCCGACGGCATCGGAATAAGTGCAATCTTTCGCCTCCAGGATAAAGCTGAACTCTCCGCCCTTCAGCGTCACCTTATTGCCGGCGGTGTCCTCCAGCTCCTTTGTGACCTGGAAGGTCTCCGCGATCCTGGCCACGTCGTAGTCGTTCGCAAAGTTTACTTCCTCGACAGGTTCGCCCTTGAGCGTCAGGGTCAGCTCCGCTTTGAGCTGATCCTGCTCCCCGGCGGCGGCTGAAGCATCCTTTGACACCACGACCGTGGCGGTGTAGACCCTGTCGTCGTACTTCATGCCGGGGATAGCCGTGTCGGTCTCCTTGATGGTATAGGTATAAGTGCCCTCCTGGGTAAACGCGTCGTTATCAAAGATGGTCAGGGGCTTTTCATGCGCGCCGTCAGTCGTGACATCGAAAGGCATGGTGAGGGTAAGCTTGCCGTCGGCAAACCCATCACGTTTTTGAATGGGATCGGACGCCGCGTCGTTATCCTTGCTCGGTTCCACGGTGAACTCAAGCGTCTCGTTAAACTGCGCGCCGCCGTGGAGCTTCACGGTCAGCGTCTTTACCAGCGACAGGAGCGCGGGTATATCCTTGATATTGGTAAAGAGGATCTCCGTCTTCTTTGCCTCTCCCGGGGCGATCGTGCCGGAGGTGGTCGAACCCGTTGCTGCCGCCCCGCCGTTCACTTGGACGTTGGTCTTGAAGCCCTTCGCGCCGGCCTCCGTGACCGTATACCCGGTCTTTCCGGGGATCTTCTCCACGGTGAGGGCCTGGCCGCCCTGGAGCTGGAATTTCCAGGTCCCGTCCGGCTCCGCCTTGATGTCGTTTTCGCCGACCGATGTGGCGTCGCTGGGCACCAGCTTGCCGGTCTTGACTACACCGCTCGCGTCCTTAATGGTATAGGGATACCCCTCCTTCGGGCCGCTGATGCCGGTGTCGGGGGCCGGTTTTGTGAGCGTCAGGGTGAAGTCAAACGGCTTCGTCTTGTCTTCGTCGGTCAGCTCACCATCCGGCTCCAGGTCCTTGGTGACAGAGATCGTCCCCGGCTCAACGGTGTTGACGAAGTTCGCGGACTCCTCTGCATCTGAGCCGGTTCTGCCGGTGGCAGAGTACACGCCGCGCGGATTGCCCTCCAGCGATTTTCCATTCACTTCTTTCAGGGTATACCCAGCGGCCAGATCGTCCTCGGTGAGCTTTTCGGTGACACGGTACACGGAACCGGCGGGGATACCGCTGAACAGCAGCGCCTCGCCGTCCTTCAGGGTAAATTCGGCGGTGTGCTTGGCGATATCCGTCGCTGAGCCGATTGCTGTATTATCGTAGAGGTCGCCGGACTCTAAATTCTGAGCAGGCTCATCCTTTCCGTCGCCGTCGTGGTTGCTGTTGACGCCGAAGGTGATCTCCTTCGTCCAGTAGGCGCTGGCGGTGCGGTAGGGCGAGGAGACCGTGACCTCGGTGCCGGCCGCGGTGGGATCCAGGGTCAGGAGCTCAAAGTTAGGAAGCGTCTTCGTGTAAAGGCCTTCATGTTCATGATCTTCAATTTTCCACCCGTCTCCAATGGGGTCTTGGCCGGCCCAAGCCGTGTCAAACGTGGACACCGGAACCAGCCAGACCGTGGCGGCGCTATATTTGGTCTTGCCGTCCT
>CANRJP010000173.1 GCA_947630975.1 uncultured Clostridia bacterium | reverse complement strand
AAATGACAGACACTGCGTATCTGCCACTAAAAAAGGAGGGAAAATGAAAAAAGTTTTTGCACTCTCATCGAGTACGTTTATATTTTATCAGCCGGACGCAAATTTTGCAAGAAGCATTTTGTCAGAATTATACAATTTTTTCAAAGACTTTTTGTACAAAATGCGCATGAATTCTTCCAAAAAGCTTTTTACGGCAAAATAAAAGAGGAAAAGGCGGGTTTTGTAATACTTTTTTAATTATTTTGATGTAAAATATAATAAATTAATTATGGCTTTTTTACATTGATTACTACCCTTCAATTTACTCCGGAGGTGCGCTTTTTATGGCAAATGACACAAAACGGAAGGGAAGCTCTTCCGCAAAAAAGAAGAGAAGCGTGGGAATGGCGATTCTCCTGTCGTTCAGGAACGTCGTTCTGGCGCTGCTGCTCATAGTGCTGTTTATCGGCATTATCGGCGCCGGTATTGTGGCCGGGGCTTTGTTCGGCTATGTTGAAACGGTGGATCCCATCGACGTGAACAACATAAAGCTGAACATGACGTCATTTGTTTACGGCACCGATCCCGACGGCAATACCGTTGAGGTGCAGCGGCTCTATGACAACGAAAACCGCATCTGGGTGGACCTTGACGATATACCCAAGGATCTTCAGAACGCCTTCATTGACATTGAGGACGAGCGCTTCTGGAGCCATAAGGGCGTTGACATCAAGCGAACCATAGGCGCGACGGTAACCTATGTCTACGGCAAGATCAGGGGCACCAGCGACCGTACCTTCGGCGGCAGCACCCTGACCCAGCAGCTCATAAAGAACATTACCGGCGAAAAGGGCTACAGCGTTGAAAGAAAAATTCAGGAGATATACCGGGCCTTCAAGCTGGAGGATGAGCTGTCCAAGGAAGAAATCCTCGAATATTACCTTAATACAATTTTCCTGAGCCAGCAGTGCAACGGCGTTTCCTCGGCGGCCAACGTATATTTCGGCAAGCCCGTATCGGAACTGTCTCTGGCCGAGTGCGCCTGCATAGCCGGCATAACCCAGTCCCCTTCCAAGTACGACCCCTACGCAAATCCCCAAAACAATAAGGAGCGGCAGGAGGTAGTCCTTGGAAAAATGCTTGAGCTGGGCCACATCACTCAGGCTCAGTATGAGGATGCCGTGGCGCAGGAGCTCCATTTTGTGCCTCTTAAGACTCAGGATGAGATAGTTTATCAGAGCTACTATGTTGACGCGGCCATAAACCAGATCATTGACGATCTTATGACCCAGTATAACTATACAAAGGATATAGCCCAGCGCGTCCTCTTTAACGGCGGCCTCAAGATATATCTGGCTCAGGATATGAACCTCCAGCAGATCATGGACGACGTGTACGCCGACGAGTCGGCGTTCCCCAAGGGCAGGGGCGAGGTACAGCCCGAGTCCGCCATGGTCATAATGGATCCCTATACCGGCCAGGTAAAGGCCCTTGTGGGCGGACGCGGAGATAAGGAGGGCAACCTCACCCTCAACCGTGCCACTCAGTCCCTGCGCCAGCCGGGTTCCACGATCAAGCCCATCGGCGTTTACGGTCCGGCCATGGAATACGGCCTCATAACGCCCACCTCCACGGTAAAGGACGCCCCCGTCACTTATAACGGCTGGTCCCCGAAGAACGTGGACAACCGCTTTGTGGGCAACGTTTCGGTTCGCAGCGCCCTTGCCAATTCCCGTAACGTGCCCGCCGTCAAGGTGTGCCGTTACCTCGGCGTGGACAATTCCTTCGACTATATGACCGAGCGTATGCACATATCCACCCTTGTGGATTTTGAGGAGCGCAACGGCAAGACCTTCTCCGATAAGGATCTGGCGCCTCTGGCCCTCGGCGGACTTACCGACGGCGTCAGCGTGCTTGAGCTCACGGCGGCCTACTGCTCCTTTGTCAACGACGGCTTTTACAACAAGCCCACCCTTTACACCAGGGTGCTGGACGCCAACGGCGGCGTTATCCTCAGCGGCGAGCCCACCCATGAGATAGCCATGAGCGAAAAGACCGCCGCCGACATGATCTCGATGCTTAAGGACGTTGTCAGCTACGGCAGCGGCAAGATGGCCAACTTCAGCGGAATGGAAATAGCCGGCAAGACCGGCACCACCGGCACCACCACCAGCAATGACCGCTGGTTCGTGGGTATGACACCCTATTATGTGGGCGCGGTGTGGTTCGGCTATGACCAGCCCCGGAACCTCAGCGGATTTTCTTCCAACCCGGCGGCCCTCACCTGGCGCAAGGTGATGATGCCCATTCACGAGAATCTGAAATATAAGGATTTCGAGAGACCCGGCAAGGAGGTCTCGGTAATGATCTGCTCCGACAGCGGACAGCGGGCCAATCCGGGCTGTGACCGTGTGGAGAGTCAGATTTTCAAGAGCGGCAGCATCCCCACTACACGCTGCAAGCTCCATCCCCTTGTGACCGGCAGCAAGAATGTCCTCAGCGAGGGCAGGGCGACAAGCAGCAGCGGCTCGTCGTCAAGGCGTAATACGAGTTCCGGCAGCAGCTCCGACGATGATGACGATTCCGGAAGCTCCGGCTCCGGCTCAGGCGAAACGACTTCAGGCGAAGGCGGCGAAACGGTTTCCGCCGAGCCCGCGGGCGGTGATGGCTCCGGCGGCGGTGACGGCAGCGGCGGCACAACGCCCTCCGGCGGCAACGACAGCGGCAGCACAACACCCTCCGGCGGTGACAGCGGCAGTGTAACGCCTTCGGGCGGCGGCGACAGCGGAAGCGTAACACCCTCCGGCGGTGGTGACAGCGGCAATGTAACGCCTTCGGGCGGCGGCGACAGCGGCAGCGTAACACCTTCCGGCGGCGGTGGCGGCAGCGTAACGCCTTCGGGCGGCGGCAGCGTAGCGCCCTCCGGCGGTGGCGGCGGCAGCGTGGCTCCCTCCGGCGGCGGTGACGGCGGCGGAACCGCTCCTTCCGGCGGCGAGGTCGTAAGCGACGGAGGCTTTTGATGGAAAACTATACTGAATATCTTGTAAAGAAAAAATTCGACCGAAGCGATATGTTCAAATACTGTCTCATAGTCCTGGCCCTGTTCGTGATATGCGGCGGAGCCGGACTGTGGCTGGGCTTTGCCAGCGCTTTGGTGCTTCTGGTGCTGGGAGGCTATGGGGCCTGGTGGCTGGCCTCCGGCATAAAAAGGGAATTTGAATATATCCTCACCAACGACCATCTGGACGTGGACGTGATAATCGGCGGCAGGAACCGCCGGCGGCTCTGCGGCTTCGATATGGAGGCCATGGAGCTCTGCGCCCGGGTTGACGATCCGGACAAAAAGGGGGAGATGAAGCGGAGCTTCGCCAAGGTGATACAGGCAGCGTCCGCTCCCGATGCTCCCGGCGCAATGTTCGCCGTGTTTGCCGGCGATGGCGGAAGCTGTATGCTGGTGTTCGAGCCCAACGACAAAATACTGGACGGAATGTCGGT
>CANRJP010000172.1 GCA_947630975.1 uncultured Clostridia bacterium | reverse complement strand
GCGGCGCCGGGACGCGGCTTGGCGGCATCCTATGAGATACTGAGGCACACGTTCAGCATACTCAAGGAGAATGGCGGTAATGCCGTCATAGTCGTCAAAAGGAGAAACAGCGAGAAGGAAAAATATTCACTGTTTGATGTGGGGTTTTTCCATACTGTCACTATAAACAAACTTGGACTTGAAGATAAAATAATGATGAGTAAGCTCCCTTTTGTTTTTTCGCCTATAAAATCTTTAGTATTTTTGTTGGGAATACGTAAGGTAAAGAATATAAAAGATTATCACAATGAAGAGATTGAAAGATTTTGTGCGGAGAGGGAAATCGGAATAAGGATATTGGAGGGGTAGAAAATGAGCATAGAGACGAATACCGGTGAAATTATGCGGGGGGGGGTATAAAACACCGCTTAGCAATAGTTGATTATATAAAAGCGATATGTATTATTTTTGTAATATTAAATCATTCCGGACTGTTTGACAAAACTATGCCCTTATTTACTCTTACGATTGATAAAGCGGTACCTATATTTATGATTTTAAGTGGATATGTTTATTCAATAAGTGCGAAAAATAAATCACTTAAGGAACTGTACAGTTTTCCTATAATGAAAAAGAAGTTTATTCGTTTTACCGTGCCTATGGCAATAACATTTATGCTTTATTTGAGCCTAATGTGGATTGGCGGTAAGCCGTTGACTTTGTTTGGTGTCTTTAAAGCTGTTGCGATAGGTGACTACGGTATGGGAGCTTACTATTATAACTTGATGATAGAGTTCATTTTTTTAGCGCCTATACTTCACCGCATATTAAAGCGCTTTGATACAAATGGAGTAATTCTTATTGGTATGTTGAATTTTATTTATGAAGTATTGAGTTCTGCTTACGGGCTCCATGTTGCGCTTTATAGGGTTATCATATTGCGTTATTTGTTCGCAATATCGCTTGGTATGTATATCGGAAAATATAGAGAAAGAAAAATAAGTCCCGTAGTACTTGTAACAATGATGGTGGCTGGAGCAATATATATCCTTCTCCCTTATGTCTGGGAATATTCATATCGTATATTTACATATGACCCGTGGGGAAGAACGTCAATGGTTTCGGTATTATATGCTTTTCCAATAATCTATATTTTCTTGGATGGCTGTAAGGACTATACAAGTAAAACGATTTTTGGAAAAACCGTTGAACGAATAGGACGTGCATCGTATCATATTATGTATGTTCAAATGATTTATTATTTTGTAAGGCCGACCTTTGACAAAGTAGTGGTTAATCTTTCGGCGTTGGGATATTTTGAACTGATAGTGAATATTTCCGTCACGGTTCTGTCAGGGATAGTATTTGAAATGGTTCTTTCGAGGGTTGCGATTAGCTTAACAAAGAAGAATTGAAAGATTTTGTGCGGAGAGGGAAATTGAAATAAGAATATTGGAGTTGTAGAAAATGCCGCTTAGGAAATATAAAACGATCTAATCAGACATTATAAAATGTTCGCAAATATATTCCACATATAAAACAAAATGTTTAACAACAAAATTTTATCATTTTAATTTATAACTATTACAAAAAGAAGGAACGAGAAATAAAACTAATTTAACTGACTGATAAGGAATGATAATATGTACAACTATTTAATCATCGGCTCCGGCCTATACGGTGCGGTTTTTGCTCAACAAGCGAAGGCGGCGGGCAAATCCGTGCTTGTCATAGACAAACGTCCGCACATAGCGGGAAACGTATATACTGAAGAAATCGAAGGCATAAACGTCCACAAATACGGCGCACACATATTTCATACCAACAACCGCAAGGTGTGGGATTATGTCAACCGATTTGCGGAGTTTAATCGCTTCACCAACTCGCCCGTCGCAAACTATCACGGGGAATTGTACTCCCTGCCCTTCAATATGTACACATTCAACAAGATGTGGGGTGTGGTGACCCCCGAAGCGGCGGCGGCAAAAATTGAGGAGCAGAAAAAAGCGGCCGGAATAACCGAGCCGAAAAACCTTGAGGAACAGGCAATTTCTCTCGTTGGCACCGACATTTATGAAAAACTGGTAAAGGGTTATACGGAAAAGCAGTGGGGCCGTCCATGCGCCGAGCTTCCGGCGTTTATTATCAAACGTCTGCCGGTGCGGCTGACTTTTGACAATAACTACTTCAACGCACTGTACCAAGGTATTCCCATCGGCGGCTATACAAAAATGGTGGAAAATATGCTTGATGGCATAGAAGTCCGTCTCAACACCGACTACTTTGAGCACAAGGCTGAGCTGGACGCGATGGCGGAAAAAGTTGTTTACACTGGCCCTGTAGACGCCTATTTTAACTACTGCTACGGCTCGCTGGAGTACCGCAGTGTTCGCTTTGAGACCGAGGTGCTGGACAAGCCCAACTTCCAAGGCAACGCGGCGGTGAATTACACCGACCGTGAGACACCGTGGACGCGCATCATCGAGCATAAATGGTTCGAGTTTGGCAAGGACAAGGACGGAAACGACCTCCCCAAGACAGTCATAAGCCGCGAATACTCCTCCGAATGGAGGCCCGGCGACGAGCCGTACTATCCCGTGAACGACGGGAAAAACGGCGCCTTGTACGGAAAATATAAAGCTCTCGCCGACGCGGAGAAAAACGTGATTTTCGGCGGACGGCTGGGAGAGTACAAATATTATGATATGGATCAGGTCGTCGCAGTGGCAATGAATCAATACAAAAATTTATTTAAATAATATCTCTAAATTTCAATTTGGAGAGCTCCGCCTAAAACAATTCGACAGTGTTTGGATGAGGAGTCTCGTTTAATATTGAATGATATAAGCGATTACTCCATAAAAATTAGCCTTCGAATAAATAAAAAAGTGAGTTTACAGAAAAGACTAAATAAATTGTCATGAGGTGACCGGCCATGCCCCTGTACCCCACATCCGAGCTTTTGTCTTGGATAGACGAACTGAATAAAACAGTCCACGTTTCTATTAAAAAGAATTGTCTCTCGGGCTCGGATTTTTGGTTCTACGACGAGGTTCGCGGCGAGATTGCCAACAAAAACCGAAGCTTTTTCACCGTGAAGGGACTGCGCAAAACCGTGGACGGACAGGCCGTGCTTGAACAGCCCGTCATCGTACAGGACGAAATCGGTTACCTCGGCATAATCTGCAAGGACTTCAGCGGTGAAACACACTACCTCATGCAGGCGAAAATCGAGCCGGGGAACATCAACAAAATTCAGATTTCTCCCACGATACAGGCCACAAAATCTAACTTCACCCAAAAGCACGGCGGCAAGCGTCCGGCATACCTCGACTGGTTTATCAACGCGGCAAAGCATAAAATCATCGTCGACCAGATCCAGTCTGAGCAGTCATCGCGGTTCTACAAAAAGCGCAACCGAAACATTATTATCAAAATTGATGAGGACATCGAAGTCCTGCCAAGCCACCGATGGATGACGCTCGGCCAAATCAAAGAGCTGATGCGCCG
>CANRJP010000171.1 GCA_947630975.1 uncultured Clostridia bacterium | reverse complement strand
AAAAATGTCGGAGCATAGACGGGCTTTGCCCCGACGCCGCCGAGGGTGATTTTCGTTCGTAGTTCAAGGGCATAAAACAAAAAACCGTCTTTTTCTCGTAAAAAGGCGGTTTTTCTACATTAATTCACAATCTTGATTTAATTACAAATTTTATCAAGATGTAATTGGGGCTTGATTTAAACCCCAGCCCTTGAACGGTCTGCGCCATTTTTTCAGCTCCTATTACTCCGGTTTACATAATCCGCATGGCGTAAAGCCCGCGCCTATGGCCTCCTCAAGGCTGTAGAAATAGACGGTGTTCTTCTCCGAAGGAAGACCGCTGCAATCGGGGCGGTGATACTTCTTGCTGGAAATGTTGCCCACATACATATAAGGCTCCCCGTCCTCTCCCGTCTCATCGGCGGAAACGGCGGAAGAGGCTTCCTTTTCCGTTTCAACCGAAAGCACGGCGCCGTCGGTAGTGAAAACTATGTGGCCGCTGCGGTCGGTGCGCAATATCTCGGCGCCCTCATCCTTGAGCCGCGACAGCAGCCCGTCGTCAGGGTGGCCGTAGCTGTTGTTCCTTTCGCAGGAAATGACGGCGTAAGAAGGATTGACCGCCCGAAGGAACTCGTAGCAGGTCGAGGATGCGCTGCCGTGGTGGCCCACCTTAAGCACCGTAGCGGAGAGATCTTCGCCCGTCTCCAGCATTTTCTTCTCGGCGGGCCGCTCCGCGTCCCCGGTGAAAAGAAAGGACACCTCGCCGTAGTTCACCTTGCACACGAGAGAATTCTGATTTACGTCGTCCTTGAGCTCAACAGGGCCAAGAAAGACAACCTCCGCCTCTCCAAGCCTGAAGCGGTCGCCCACGGAAGGGACCGTAACACTTACGCCGAAATCCTTCAGCTTTGACGCCATCCTGTTAAAAAAGTAGTTTCCGTCCTCGGCCACAGGGGAATAGACCGTACCCACCTCGTTGACATAGCTTAGGGCGCCGATTATGCCGCCCACATGATCCTCGTGAGGATGAGTGGCGATTATGCAGTCCAGTCTTTTGACTCCGTGATTTCTCAAATATGAATACAGCAGGGACGAGTCCTCGGAATTGCCGCCGTCTATGAGCAAGCTTTCTCCGTCGCAGAGCAGCAGGGCGCTGTCCGCCTGTCCCACGTCCAGAAAGTGAACCTCCAACCGGCCGCTGACAGTGCCGGACTGACTTTCGGCGCCAAAAAGCTCATCGCAGGCACAGAGGGAAAACAGACACAGCAGCGTTACAAGGATGGATAATATTCTTTTATTCATCTTCGGCCTCCTCAGTATTTCTTCCATTTTCCGGTCTTATAAAAGGCGAAGGACACACCGGTGGAAATGACCCAGCCCACAGGCCAGCCCATCCAGATACCGGTCTCCCCCAAAAAGGCCGAGAATATGTAGCACAGCACAACCCTCAGTATCAAATCGACAAAGGTGGACGTGGTAAAGGCGTAAATAGCCCCGCTGCCCCGAAGTATGCCGTCCGTGATGATCTTGGTTCCCACAAAAACATAAAACGGGGCGATTATCATCAGCATTTTACGGCCCACCGCAACTATGGCGGCGTCGCCGCCCTTGACGAACAGGCTCATCATTGGCCCGCCAAAGACCGCAAGCAAAACCGTGAAGGGCAGGGCTATTACTATCATTATCCTTATGCCCGCCTTCATTCCCTGTTCCACACGGTCGACGTGCTTCGCGCCCATGTTCTGGGCGGTATAGGACGATACGGCGTTGCTTACGGTGTTGAAGCAGTTGACGGCAAAGGTGTTGAGCTTGATGGCCGCGCCGTAACCGGCGATAACGTCCACGCCGAAGCTGTTGACCCGCGCCTGAATGAAAAGATTGCCCACGGAAACAAAGCTCGACTGCAAAATGCTGGGAACTCCGATTTTAAGTATGCTTTTCAGCGCCGCCGCCGAGAAGCGGCGGAACCGTCCGCTCTCTATCCTTTTCAACCTGAATACAAGCAGAAGCAGAGATATAACCGCGCTGAGACCCTGGGCGGCAAGCGTGGCCCAGGCCGCGCCGCCCACGCCCCAGTGAAAAACGATTACAAAAACAAGGTCAAGGATTATGTTCAGCACCGAGGAAAAAATAAGCAGCACCAGAGGCGTAAGACTGTCGCCCAATGCGGTGAAAACGCCGTTACAAATATTGTACAGCAGCAGGAACACCAGTCCGGCGCAGTAAATATTCAGGTACAGCACCGAGTCGCCCATTATGGCGGCGTCGGTCTTGAGCAGTTTCAGCGCCGGAGCCGACAGCGCCAGACCAATGACGGTCATTAATGCTCCCGCGGTCAGGGCGGAGATAATGGCCGTGGAGGATGAGGTCTTGACCTTTTCGTTCTCTCCCCCGCCGAACTGACGGGAAATGACCACTCCCGCTCCGGCGCTGAGACCGGTGGCCACGGCCATAAAAATCATGGTTATGGGGTACGAGGCGCTGACCGCCGCCAGAGCGTCGCCGCTGACGAATTTACCCACGATAATACTGTCAGCGATGCTGTATATCTGCTGAAAGGCCACGCTGAGCAGCATTGGCAGAGCAAAGCTCCACAGCACTCCGTCGGGCCGCCCCTGTGTCAAATCCCTGTTCATTCTGTCGCTTCCTTATAATCTTTTTCCATAAATTCCGCAGGAGTCAATATTTCCGGTCTTTCAACGGCAACGTCGACAAAATCTTTGTCTCCGGTAAGCAAAATATCCACGTCCCCAAGAATGGCCGAGTAAAGCACCTTTTCATCATCTTTATCACGTATGGTGAAAAGTTCGTGTGTATCAATAATCTGCGGAGTGTAAATCAGTTCATACGGCAGCTTCACAAGAAAGTCCTCAAGGTTCTCTTTCTTGGTCGGAAATTTTTTCTCTATAACTTCGTGCAACTCGTCAATAACATATGAACATAACACTATCTGATGCCTCTCCGTCACCTTATCTATGAGAGGTTTCATACTCTTGAACACGAACATGGAAATGAGAATATTTGTATCCAGCATTATCCTCATTATTTATCCCTCTCTGAACGGACGCTCTTTATTAAAGCGGTCACGTCGTCCATATCCTTAAGTTCGAGCCGCTCGGCCTCGCCCTCAAAGGCTGACCTGACGTCCTCAAAGGCGAGCTTTGCGGGATTTACAAGAATATATTGGCCGTCCTTTTCAATAAACGCCACCTTGCCGCCGTCATTGAGCGACAAAGCCCGTCTAATGGCTATGGGTAAGGTTATCTGACCCTTTGAGGTAATTTTTGCAAGCTCCATCATTAACTGCCCCCTTGTTTTCATTGTATTCCTTACTTTTATTATATACCGTTAACTGCAAAAAATCAAGTGTAAAAGAAAAATATTTCCGCAAAAAAGGCGGCCACAGCCGCCCTCTTCATCAATATACGCTTACCTGCTTTTTGTCTCTGCCCTTGCGCTCGAATTTTACCTTGCCGTCGATAAGAGCAAAGAGAGTGTCGTCGCTGCCGATGCCTACGTTCACGCCGGGATGGATCTTTGT
>CANRJP010000170.1 GCA_947630975.1 uncultured Clostridia bacterium | reverse complement strand
ACCGCCCGCGCAACAAGCTACACGGCATATCTATATTATAATGGAAGTTGTGTAAAAACATTTGAAACAAGCGGAACTACAGCCGCATTTGGACTTGAGAACGCCGGGGCCTATACAATTAAAGTTAAAGCTAAAAATTTCAAAGGAGAAAGCGCTGAAAGCAACAGCGTAACCGTTGAAGCAATGGCTCCTGTTACCGTAAAATTTGTTGATAAGATTGTCCGCGATGGCGAAGTCAATGATACAAAGGTGAAAGAAATCCAGAACAGAATAAATGCGCACGACAGCAGTCAGGCTCAAAACATTGAGGGCAACGTCATATCCGTGCAGATGGTTGAATATGGGAACAAGCCTTTGCGTCCGTCAGCTCCAGTGAAAAAAGGGTTTACTTTTGCGGGATATGGCGACGGCCTTTACAAAGAAGCGACAGAAGATACGATAATTGATGTATTGTACGAAGTAAACTATTACTCCGTAGAGTTTTATGACACATCTAAAGATGAACCGTATATAATTGGAGATACCCAGAAGGTCATGTATACAGACAGCGCTGTCGAACCCAAAAACTATTCTACCCCGGCTGGTTATGTGTTCTCCGGTTGGAATGTAGACAACTCTAAAAGTACAGGCTACGACTACAAGTATGTGGACGGCGACATAAAACTTTATACCGTTTACAGCTGGGAAAATGAGGATTTACCTGTATACGTCGAGATAAAGCGATTGCAGCGTGATGATGAGTCATATAAAGCGGACATAAGCATTAAAACCATTTCTGAACGCCAGTCTGACGATATAGTAGGCAGGCTTATCATTGCGCTTTATACTTCCGAAGGACGAAATGTATATACACAAATTCGCGATGAGGATGTTAAGCTGGGAACACAAAATCACTGGACAGTAGATCTTGAGTCCGTTACACTTGCATATAACGGAAAAGTTTCCTACGCTAAAGCTTATGTAGTTGCAACTGAGGGGGATAAAACCGGAGGGGCAATGTCGAAAGCTGCAACATGCAATGATATAACATATTCTTACAACGAAAGTGCTTTGAGCAAATACTGGAGCGACTGGAGCGATTGGAGTGAAATACCCGTTGCAGAAGACGCTGTGACAAAGGTAGAAACAAAAACTCAGTACCGTTATCGAGACAAGCAATATACACAAAGTGATTCTTCAAAATATCTTGACGGCTGGACATACACTTATTCTGATTCCTATACCGGCGGTTGGATAGACAACGGTACAAACTGGGTAGGTGAGGAAAATTCCGATTACAGGCGCCGTGAGGTCAATGTAACATGGAATCCCACGTATAAAACGCAATGGATATATTCAAGAGCTTATGGCTGGAACAGATCCGGAGGATATTGGTTGGCATACGGTTGGGCTTCAGGTATATGCACCAACATAGAGGGAACCGGTTGGCTTGACTCGCCGCTTCCGTTACAGGCGCAGCATACTTGCGGACCCGCTTACGGACGCGGTTATCCCAACAGCGAGGGTGTTTGCCGGGATATTTACTGGTATAACGAGGCTACTCGAACAGTAGAAAACGGAGGATATAACACATACAGCTACAGAGACACGTATTATACGCATCATTTCAGCAGATGGGGAGATTACAGCTCGTGGAGTGACAATTACTTCGCTCCGACTTCGGAAAGAGATGTAGAAACGAGGACCGTATACAGGTATAGGAAGGCCAGCGCGGTTGACGAGGAGAAAGAGGCCGAAACCCTGCACACATACAATAAGTCAGGAAAACTGGAAAATGTAAATGCTGACTTCAGCGGGGAACTGGCAACAGTCATGATCTACAAAAAAACCAATACTGATCCTACGCAGGAGCAGATAGAATATGTGGATCAAATAACAATAGGTAATGGAAACTCTTATGAAATAAAGGCGAATACCAAGGAAGCGATTGACTATAATACGACCGGTGATTTCATAGTAACACTTTCGCTTGAGGGCGGTAAAAAGCTCATCAATGTAGACTATATCAAAGCGCCTGCCCCAACGTATAGCGTCGACTTTTATTTACAGGGTGGCGAACTGTATAAGAGCGTTCAAGTCGAGAAAGATAGAGGTGTGGATGTAAACTCCGTTGGAATCCCACCTGCACCTGAGGGATACCGCTTTATAAAATGGGACAAATCCGTTGTAAACGTAACTCAAAATATTTCGACGACGGCTCAGTATGAAAAAGTATCCGTTCCGATTGTTTTTGTAGACCATGAAAACGAAACCGTCAAACTTATGGAAGTGCCGTACGGCGATCCCGTTCAGTCTCCCGCCGTGCAGGACGTTCCCGGCAAAGTGTTCAAAAGATGGAAAGATATTTCAGACTCAGGATTAGTTGCAAAAGAAGCACTGGTATCAACGACAATTTGGGAAAAACTTAAATTTAAGGTTAAATTTTGTGATTTTGAAGACAATGTTATTGATGAACAGGTCGTAGAATACGGTGAGAGCGCCGTCCTTCCTGATTTAATTGAAAAAGATGGGGTTGTATATTCATGGGATGTTACGACGAATGAATGGTGGAATGTAACCAGTGATATGATGATATACCCATACGTTCCACAAAGAATAAATTTGGCTACACCAACTATTTCTGCATCAACAAAGGACAGTTACGGGGTGTTTATTGCAGAACTTGAAAGTTCCGTACCAGATGGTAAAATATATTATACAGTTGATGATAAAATAACTTTAGATGATGTTAAAGAGTTTGTTACGAATTTGGCAATAGGCGTAGAACCATCTGTTGATGCCCAAATAATGCAAAATGATGAAGCCGTTTATGATGAAGTGGATAATGATGTTAATCAAATTGATCTCATCGCTGAATATAATCTTCCCCTAAAAATATGTACGTCGAACAAAGTCTATGCATTTGTTGTTGATACGAAAGGAAATATTAGCCCAATAGCTGTCTTTGAGTATGAGGATAATTTAGAAGGGGTCGATGCCGGTATAACTCCTGAAAAATATATTCCTGACGAGGGAAGCAAACAAATCACTATGCCCATAGTTTACGCAAAACAAGGTGATATTGTTACAGTACCTGTTTATATGAAAAATAACACAGGAATTGGGAAGATTTCCGCAAATATTCAGTATGACGCCGCAAACATTACAGTTTTAAGCGTAGAAAACGGTGATGTGTTTAATGCAGATGAATTTAAGTACACTAATGATAGTAGCGGTAATTGCACACTTACATGGGATTCTGCGGATGATAACACCAATAACGGTGTGCTTGCAGAAATAACAGTTGCCGTTAATGACAACGCGGCCGATGAAAGGTATTTGCTTGACTTGAATGCCGAATGTACTAATAGTATCGGGGAGGAGCAATATTTTGTAGTTGTTCCCGGGGCAGTGTATATGGGCGCATCCAACGGTTTTGTAACTCATTCAGGGATACGTCCCGACAACAAAGGTGTAGAAATAACAGTCACGCCAAGCACAGTTGAAGAAGACATATTAGTTGCTGTGGTATATGACAATTCAAATAGAATGACTCAAGTTAAGACTACAGCAATAGATAGTGATGTCAGCGCCTATAATATCACCTTCGATAAAGCCTTGAATAAAGATGATAAATTGAAAGTATTTGTATTAAAATCGCTTGACTCACTTACACCGTTGTCAAAAGTTGAAATTTTGCAGCCATAATTCAACGAAGTGCCGAGGCAATCAAGTCTCGG
>CANRJP010000169.1 GCA_947630975.1 uncultured Clostridia bacterium | reverse complement strand
GGCACGAGCCTACCCGAAATAGTTGTGGCCGTCACCGCCGCCGCCGGAGGCAGCGCCCGCATCGCCGCCGGAAGCGCCATGGGCTCGGTGCTGTACAACGCCGCTCTGGCCGGGGGACTGCTGGCGCTGATCTGTCCCGCCTCGGGGCTGGGCCGCCGCGACCTGATGAAAAGGCTCTGCTTTTTCCTGCTGGCCGCCCTTATGACCGCCCTTTCCGCTCAAAAGACCGGAATTCTGGGCGTGGGGCTGGGGATAGTGCTGCTCTGTCTTTTTGCCGTTTACGCCGTTACCAGCGCCGCCGGAGTGGGCGCCGTCTCAGGGGAGGCGGACGGGGGCCGTCCCGAGCTGATACTGGTGGGGCTGCTGGTAGGGGCGCTGGCCCTGTACATGGGCTCCGGCTTTATTGTGGATAACGGCATACTGCTGGCCAACCGCCTGGGCCTGCCGGAGCGTCTGGTGGCCCTGACCTTCGTGTCCCTGGGCACTGCGGTGCCCGACGTGGCCGCCGCAGTCTGCGCCGCCCTTCGCAAACAGCCGTCTTTGGCTCTGGGCAACATAATCGGAGCCAATATCATCAATTTGGTGCTGGTCGTCGGCATTCCCGCCCTCGTGGCTCCTATGGAGGCGGAGCCTTTGATATTTAGGGACATGGCCGCCGCCTGCGCCGCCATGCTGCTGCTGACCCTTCCGCCCATTTTTAACGGAAAAACCCGCCGCTGGCAGGGAGTTGCCCTGCTCCTGCTTCTGGCCGCTTATCTTGCGGCGAACCTTATTTAAGGCAATACCGCACAAAGATCGCCAATGAGCTTTGCGCCCGTCTTGCTTGCATCTTTTCCGACGTTTATTACGAAAACTCCTTGAAATACGACAGTATTCCGGCGTCGTTTTCGTAATTCCGTCAAAAAATCTGCCGCGCAATATGGGCACAATCTCTGTGCGGTATTGCCTTAATTCTTACTTTCGGAAACGGGAAAAATTTTTTCCAAACCCCTTGACAAATATTGCAAATAGTGGTACAGTATTGTTAGCACTCATCAAAGCCGAGTGCTAACAATACTGATTTTAATATAAAAGGGGATATATACAATGAAGAAAAAGCAATTTAAAGCCGAGTCCCAGAAGCTTCTGGACATGATGATTAACTCCATCTACACCCACAAGGAAATCTTTCTCCGGGAGATAATCTCCAATTCCTCCGACGCCATCGACAAGCTCTGCTACACGGCCATGAACGCCGGCGACACAAGCGTCAGCCGCTCCGACCGGATGATCCACGTCCATCCGGACAAGGAGAACCGCACCCTCACCGTCAGCGACAACGGCATCGGCATGGACAAGGACGACCTTGAGAACAATCTGGGCATAATCGCCCGCAGCGGCTCCCTCAATTTCAAGAAGGACGCCGGTCAGAGCGAGGACATGGACATCATCGGCCAGTTCGGCGTGGGCTTTTACAGCGCCTTCATGGTGGCCGACGAGGTGACCGTCGTCACCCGCAAGTACGGCAGCGACGAGGCCTGGATGTGGACAAGCTCCGGCGCCGACGGCTACACGATCGAACCCACCGCCAAGGACGGCGTGGGCACCGACATAATCATCAAGATAAAGGCCGACGGCGAGGAGGAGAATTACAGCGAGTATCTTGAGAGCTATCACATCAAGAACCTTATAAGGAAGTACTCCGACTACATCCGCTACCCCATCCGTCTGGACGTGGAAAAGAGCCGCAAGGTGGACGTGCCCGACAGTGACGAGCCCAAGTACGAGACTTATACCGAGCTTGAGACCGTGAACAGCATGATCCCCCTGTGGCAGCGCAATAAGGACGAGGTCACCGACGAGGAGCTGAACGAGTTCTATAAGGACAAGTTCTTCGACATGAAGGATCCCGCCCACGTGATACGCATCGACGTGGACGGCAGCATCAGCTACAAGGCCCTGCTCTTCATTCCCTCCGCCACGCCCATGGGCTACTACACCAAGGAGTATCAGAAGGGGCTGGAGCTGTACAGCAGCGGCGTCATGATAATGGAGCGCTGCGAGGATCTTATCCCCGAGCACTTCCGCTTTGTGAAGGGCGTCGTGGACTCCCGCGACCTGTCCCTCAACATCTCTCGGGAGCTTTTGCAGCACAACCGCCAGCTCCGAACCATAGCCTCCAACATCGAGAAGAAGATACGTCAGGAGCTTAAGAAGCTTCAGGACAACGACCGTGAAAAGTACGAGAAGTTCTGGCAGAGCTTCGGCCTCCAGCTCAAATACGGCATCGTCAACGAGTACGGCGCCCACCGGGAGACCCTCAAGGATCTGCTCATGTACCACTCCTCGAGGGAGAACAAGCTCCAGAGCCTGAAGGAATACGTTGACCTCATGCCCGAGGATCAGAAGTACATCTACTTCGCCGTGGGCGAGAGCGTGCCCATGCTGGAAAATCTGCCCCAGACAGAGACCGTGAAGGACAAGGGCTACTCCGTGCTTTATATGACCGACGAAGTGGACGAGTTCGTGGTGAATATGCTGGGCGAGTATGAGGGCAAGCAGTTCAAGTCCGTAAACGACAAGGATCTTGGCATCGAGGACGAGGAGGACAAGAAGGACACCGAACTCAAGGAGGAGGAGAACAAGGTAATGCTCGACTATCTCCGTGACTGTCTGGACGGCAAGGTGTCCGCTGTGCGCCTGTCCCACAAGCTCAAGAGCCACCCCGTGTGCCTCACCGCCGACGGAGAGGTCAGCCTCGAGATGGAGAAGTATTTCTCCACCATTCCCGGCGACGGCCCGGACATCAAGGCTCAGCGAGTGTTGGAGCTTAATCCCACTCATAAGGCTTTCTATATGCTGCTGGACGCATGGCAGCTCGATAAGGATCGCTGCGCCCGCCTGGGCGAGCTGCTCTACGATCAGGCCCTGCTCATCGCCGGCCTTAAGGTCGATAACCCCGCCCGGCTCACCGAGCTCATGTGGGAAATGATGTGATGCGCCGCTTCGGCGCGGCGGTGTGTCGGCAACCGTAACAGTTGATTTGCAGACAATATTTTTGTTGACATTTTTCCGCTTTGGTGATATACTGAAAACAGAGGGGGCGTGATGCCATGGCCGAGAGCAAGCTTGTGAAGCGCAATGTAAAGGACAGCGTGTTCACCAATTTATTTCAGCATCCCAAATATGTGGCCCAGCTCTATGAAGCTCTGCATCCGGAAGTGGGGAACGTCCCCGAGGATAGAATTGAGATCGTCACGTTGAAAAATATCCTTACGGACAGCATCTATAACGACCTTGGCTTCACCGTGGACGGCAGACTTGTAGTATTGGTAGAGGCTCAGAGCACATGGACAGTCAATATAATCATTCGCGGACTTATGTATCTGGTGCAGACTTATCAGGACTATATCGAGAAGGAACAGCTAAACGTCTACGGCAGCTCAAAGCTTGTTCTCCCCAAGCCGGAACTATACGTTATTTACACCGGAGAGAAGAAAGTGGATGAAGGATATATCACCCTTTCGAAGGAGTTCTTCGGCGGCGAACAGTCTGCGCTCGAGGTAAGAGTGGGCGTCATTACCGACGGCGAAAAAGGGGATATTATCAATCAATATGTGACCTTCACCAAAATTTACACGGAGCAACTTAAGAAGCATGGCCGCACCCGTGAGGCCATTGAGGAAACCATAAACATTTGCAAGGACGAAAATGTGTTAAAAGAATATTTGTCAAGCCATGAAGGAGAGGTGCATGATATTATGTTCTCACTGTTTGACGATGAGCAGATTTTAAACGC
>CANRJP010000168.1 GCA_947630975.1 uncultured Clostridia bacterium | reverse complement strand
TCACGAACACGAAGCTTCCGGTCTTGGCTTTCCTTATCTGATCCTCCGAATACTCGGATATGTCATACTTCTGCGCCGACGTCTATGTGTAATTCATTTCAGCGCAAAAATAATCGCAGCTTAAGAGCGGTGAAAAGGCTGTCTTTCACGGTTTTAAATATTTTCATTTTACTTTTTCCGGCCTTGTGATCATAGTAGAGACAAAATGGGACTTCATCAAAATGACAGCCGCTTTTGTACAGCTTGAAAAGCAATTCCATCATACATGCAAAAGTATGACATTCCACTAATTTTTCAGCGTATTTTTTCCAACCGGCGCAAAGCGCCGTATGGGTGTAAAGGCGATACCCGCAGGTATAGTCTTTTACATTCGGAACACGTATAATTACGGAATAGTAAAATCCGGCAATTTCACTCAGCAAACGGCGACTGCTCTCAAGCCCCTGAACAGCCGCGCCCTTTTGATAACGTGACGCAATCACACACGCATTGTCGGATGGAATCGCCTTAAGTTTTTTCAACATTGAATGTATGTAGAAAGGCTTGTGCGTATTGTCGGCATCCATAAAGCACATCAAATCGCGGCTTGTATATTTATCCAAAAAATCTCGTATAGAAGTCATAAGCACTCCGCCGAGATTTTTGTTTTGAGAATGAGCAATAACCGACACCGAAGGATACCGTTTGGAAAGATCGCAGATGATCCGCAAGGTATTATCGGTGCTTTTGTCATCTACGCAGGTGATGAAAAGTTCAAAGCCCTCGCCCTTTAATTTATTTGATTCCGAAATCCACTCACAAACAAGACTGTCTATATTTTCGGCTTCATTATAGCAGGGAAGGTACACACAAAGCTTATTCATTTTTATTTTTCCCTTTCAAAATTGTAAGATAGGCATACTTTCGAATAAAATACATGACAAAAAACGGAACGATTACGGAAACGCCCTTGCTTATCAGGAACGCCCATGCCTGAATGGTAATTTTTTCGAGAGAAATATAGCATACGGTTATCAAGGCGTCGGCAAGTACAAGCCCAAGAATAAAAGTTCCAAAGTAGATTAAAAACGTTATCGGTGTATAGCTTGACATAAACGAGCGTTTAACGTCGAGAAAAAAGCCAATCAGAAAACCGACGGCGACTCCGCAGGTATTTGATACAGTAATATCAATATTAAATTTATTTAATAGCAACCACACCGTCAATGTATCAACGAGCGTCGAGAGAATCGAATGACATAAATACGAGAGCACGGTTTTATAACGTCTGAACAGACCATTCATTGAATTTCTCCTTTTTTCTGTGTAAGATCATAGATAACACAATTTTCGTTTTCCGCATAAGCGTAAACCGGAAAATTGTTTTGCACATATGAAAGGTATTCGCCGTCGTCGCCTGTAATATATCCATTACAGATCACCAGGTACTTCACTCCGTGTTCAATAAAATATGAAATCTCATCTTCCGGCCCAGTCGGAATATAATCGTAATATTTCAGGTTTGCCCTATATCCTCTTCTGTCCGCCGCATTGAGATAGGCCGGATTCATTTCGCCTATTGCAATACCGTCATCAAATTGAGTATTTTCAGCTATAAAACGCCCTACATTTCCGACGTATGTAATTTCAGCGGTTTTCTTCCACACTGTATTAACATGCGAACGCAGCGAAAATAAAATAAAAACACAAACAATCGCGGCATACACTTTTCTGTAAGTCAAAATATCACGTATTGCAACGGCGGAAAGCATTGCGCACACAGGAAGAATAAAAACCAAATAATAGCTGAACTTTATAACCGCCACAACCGTAACACACTCCAAAATAAAGGCGACAGTCCAAGCCAAAAGGAACCCGCATTTTTTTTGAAATATTACGATTATACCTAAAACAGAAAGAACTATTACAGGCCAGCCAAAATATTCGGCAAATGAATTGTAAAAAAATTGTACGCCCTCTTTGGTGAATATTGAAAATATTTCCTTTGAAAAGATATGCTTTACGGCTATCCCGTCAACAAAACGGAAAATAGAATGTCTTGAAGAGTAGAATATGAAAAAAATCGGCGGGAGCAACGTTACACATCCACAGATGTAAAACCACGGGTTTTTGTAAAAATCCTTCCCCATTACCGAAATCAGGACGTAAAGAAATATAAGTCCAACAAAGACCGTCGGCGTTTTTTCCATAATCGCCACGGCGGTCATTACCGAAGCCGCCATGAGAAATCTCAACTTTTCAGATGTCTTATACCTGTAAAGGAAGTAAATTCCGCCGCACAAGAAAAACAACGCACACGATTCAGGTTGGACAGAAGATGCCGTCAGCATTGACAACGGTAAAAAAAGGTATATTCCGTACCCTATAACCGCCTCAAATGACCCTGCCATTCTACGCAAAAGCAAAAGGAAAAATATTGCCGAGCCAATGAAAAAAAGCAAACTCAAAAATCTGCATACCGTCGAGGTCATCAGACCGGTCATTTTAAATATTACAGCAGATAAATACGGCATTATTTGAAGTTCAAGCTGTGAATAATTGTGCGAGGTTCCGTCATAATTAAGCATTGCGGACAACGGATTGCTCATCCCGAAATGCACGTAGTTCCGGGCAATGCTATATGTGTCGGTTTGGCGCCACGACTCGTATTCATCCCATGTTGGAGCGGAAAGCCGTCCAAATTGGATCACCAAAAAAATTGTCGTTAAAAGCAATAGCGCAAAACAGGCCATAAAATTTTTTAGTCTGTCCATTTTATTCGAAATTTTCTTTTCCTTTTTCAAAGAGGTCATCTCCCGCAGCGTATATTTGCATATCAATGCTTTTCAGTAGATTTGTCTTTATTTGACGTCTATAAATCTTCGACGCTTATAAAAATCAGAATATAAATCAACTTTTTTGTAAAAAACTTTCCTAATCTTCAATAAGTATATCATATACTTGAATAAAAGTCAAGTATATGATAAAAAATTTTATCGAAAGGAAAGTTTGCTATGAAAATCCCCTTTGATTTTGGTGCGTCATTGAAAGAACTGCGCAAACAGAAAGGATACACTCAAAAACGGCTTGCGGAAGTTTTGAATGTGTCTGAAACAACCATAAGCAAATATGAAAGTAATATCGCCGCGCCGCCGTTTGACACTGTCCGCGCCATAGCGGCATGGTTCAACGTTTCCATCGACGAACTTGCAGGCAATGAGCCTCCGCTTACCTTATCGTTGCATGGATTAAACGATAATCAGGCGGAAATAGTAAAGGCTCTTGTGGCTCTTTATAATGAAAAAAATAATGCTCCGACAAATATTCCCGAACGCACACAGTACGAATTGCTCGGAAGAATCGTTGAATCTATCGTTATATAATTTTTTGCGCCGCCGCGGCAAAGCAGTCCCCGCCCGGAGAGTTTATCCACACGGTCAGATCCTCCGGATGCGAGGCCAGCTCGTCCTTGAACATCTTAGGCGTGACGTCTTCGCTGTACCACGACTCCTCGGCGATTACGCCGTTTAAAAAAAGCACGTTTTCCGTGCTTTCTTCTCCGTTCTCCGCTGTGTTCTTTACTTCTTTAAATTTCCAAAATTTAGAAGCCATTCGGCTTCACCCCCTTCGCGCTGTTATTTTTTTACGGCATAAACTGCTTTCCCGCGTTGTGGCATTGTCTAAGTATTTTCATCCGCTCCTTTCCCCTCATTTCCATTTGCCGATTTTCCCGCGCTGCCTATGTCTATCATGTTGCCGTTGCAGAGGTACCGGTCGCCGCCCAGCTCCTCCGGGATACGGTT
>CANRJP010000167.1 GCA_947630975.1 uncultured Clostridia bacterium | reverse complement strand
GCCCACTCAATGCAAATACCATACCGAATATTTTCTTTTTTTGAGGAAATTGGTTCATATCTATTGACATCACAGAATATATACGCCATTTTGCGCAATTAATTCATTGACAAACATTGCGTTCTGTGGTAAAATAAATAAAAAAGCCGTTGAAAAGGTGGTAGTGAAATGGATAGAAAGGTCGACCGTCTGTCCCACAACTGGAAATTTTTACAGGGCGAGGCGCCTTTGGGTCATTACGCCGGACTGGACGACAGCGACTGGCAGACCGTGACCGTGCCCCACGACTGGGCGGTGAAAAACCCCTTCTCAAAAAGCAACAGCAGCGGCACGGGCTATGTGTGCGGCGGCGTTGGCTGGTACAGGCGCAGATTCAGTCTTGAAAATCCGGACGGAAAAAAAGTATACATAACCTTCGAGGGTATATATAATAATTCCAAGATTTGGATAAACTCAAATTATCTGGGTAAAAGACCCTTTGGCTACGCCACCTTCACCCATGATATTACCGAATTTGTCCGCGAGGGGGAGAACGTGGTCAGCGTCAAGGTAAGCCACCGCGATCTGGCCGACAGCCGCTGGTATACCGGCAGCGGTATAGTCCGCCCCGTGTACCTCACCGTCACAAATGAGGCGGCGGTAGTTCCCGAAGGAATAAAAATAACCACTCCCGAGGTGAGCTCCGAAAGGGCTGTCGTGGCCGTTGAAACGGAAACTACCGTAAACGGCCTTGAGGTCAGAAATACAATTATCGCTCCCGACGGCATAGTCGCCGCCGAAGGAGGGGACAGGCTCACCGTTGAGCGGCCCGAGCTGTGGAGTCCCGACAGTCCCCGTCTTTACGTTCTTAAAACCCAAGTCTACCGTGACGGTGTGCTCACCGATGAAGTTTTGACGAAATTTGGCATAAGATATTTCAGCTTTGACGCCGATAAGGGCTTTTTCCTCAACGGCATCAATACAAAATTCAAAGGCGTGTGTCTCCATCACGACGCCGGCTGCCTTGGCGCGGCTGTACCAAAATCCGTGTGGAGGAACAGGCTTGAGACTTTGAAGGACTGCGGCTGCAACGCCGTGCGCACCAGCCATAACCCGCCCGACCCGGCGTTGCTGGATCTCTGTGACGAGATGGGCTTTCTTGTAATGGACGAGGCCTTCGACGAGTGGGAGGGGCCGAAAAATAAGTGGTGGCAGGGACACAACGTCTATCCGCCCAAGCTTTACGGCTACTATGAGGACTTCCACGAGTGGGGAGAGAAGGATATAAAGATGATGGTTCGCCGTGACCGCAATCACCCCTCGATCGTAATGTGGAGCATCGGCAACGAGGTGGACTATCCGAACGACCCCTATGTTCACCCCCTGTTTAATGAGGTCATGGGCAACAACGACGCCGATAAGCCCGCTCAGGAGCGGGTATATGACAGGAACCGCCCCGACGCGTCAAGACTTGCGAAAATTGCGCAAAAGCTTGTAAAATGGGTCAAGGAGGAGGACGTTACCCGACCGGTTACGGCGGCGCTGGCCTTCCCTGAGCTGTCCAACCAGACCGGTTATGCCGAGGCTTTGGATATTGTCGGATACAACTATAAAGAGCACCTTTACGGGCAGGATCACGGACGCTTCCCCGGACGTGTCATATTCGGTAGCGAAAACAGTCATTTTATAGGTGCATGGAAAGCCGTAGAGGAAAACGACTATATTTGCGGCCAGTTCCTCTGGACGGGTATAGACTACATGGGCGAGGCTCACGGCTGGCCGGTGAGAGCCAGCGGAGCGGGGCTCCTCGATATGGCGGGCTTTAAAAAGCCGCGCTATTATCAGCGTAAGGCCATGTGGCGGGACGAACCATATGCGGTGCTTGCCTGCCGGCCCTATGAGCCGGAGGGCGACGGTCAAGACCGTCGGCGCCGTCGGTGGCGGCCCTTCGATATGCTTTGGTCTTATACCGAGGGCATGGAAATTGAGGTGTTTGTTTTCACAAACCGGACCGGCGAGGCTGAACTCTTCCTTAACGGAGAATCGGTGGGAAAAGCCGATATCGACCCCCGTACAGGCGGAGCGATGTTCCGGCTCAAATTTGCTCCCGGTGAGCTTAAGGCCCGCTGCGGAGAGGCGGAGGCTGAGCTTGTAACGCCCGGCCCGGCCGTGAATATCAGGCTTGAAACAAAAACCTATGCCGACGACGACGTGGCGAGGCTTGAGCTGACCCTTGTGGACAAGGACGGCAACCCGGCGGCGGAGGACAAAATGATAACGGCCAAGGTTGACGGTCTTGAGCTGCTTGGCCTTGAAAACGGCGATATTGCCGACTGCACAAGCTACACTTCACGATCCCGCATGACCCATCACGGAAGGCTCGCGGCCTATGTTCGGGGCAAGGGAGATATAGTCCTTTCGGCGTTGTTTGACGGCAAGGCGGTTGGCGTTAGCCTGCGGCGTTCATGACGTGCGGAATATTTTGTGAAAATTATAAGGAACAATAAAGGAATTGAGAAAGATTTGTGGAATATATAAAATAATAAGGGTATTTTTGTAAGTATAAAAAACTTGAAAGGATGAAAAAGTTATGCTGCCTAAGTATAAAAGAGTGCTTATTAAGGTGAGCGGCGAGGCTCTGGCCGGAGAAAAGGGCTTCGGCCTCGACGAAAGAACCCTTGACAGCATTGCCGAAACCATAAAGGTCTGCTCCGATATGGGTGTGGAGATCGCCGTAGTCGTTGGCGGAGGCAACTTCTGGCGCGGACGCACCGGCGAGAACATGGAGCGTACCCGTGCCGATCATATGGGAATGCTTGCCACGGTGATAAACGCTCTCGCTCTTTGCGACGCTTTTGAACGCCATGAAATTCCGACCCGTGTACAGACCGCTATTGAAATGCGTCAGATTGCCGAGCCGTATATCCGTGGCCGGGCCGTGAGCCATCTCGAAAAGGGAAGAGTGGTAATTTTCGGCTGCGGCACCGGCAATCCGTTTTTCTCAACCGATACCACCGCCGCCCTTCGCGCCGCCGAGATCGACGCGGAGATCATACTTTTGGCTAAGAAGGTGGACGGAGTTTACGACAGCGACCCGGCGAAAAATCCCGACGCCAAAAAAATCGACAGCATCAGCTACATCGATGTGCTGAACCGAGGCCTTGGTGTTATGGACACCACCGCCACTTCACTGTGCATGGACAACAAAATGCCCATACGCGTATTCGGCTTGGCCCAGCCCGACAATATCCGCAGGGTAATTATGGGCGAGGACATAGGTACACTTGTATATTAAAAAAGGAAAGGAAGATAAAAAATGGCAAAATATCCTGAAATAACTGAAAAAATGGATAAGGTGCTCAATCATCTGCTCGGCGAGTTCGGAGTTATACGGGTAGGCAGGGCCAACCCCACGGTTCTGGACAGAATATCGGTGGACTATTACGGCACTGCGACGCCTATCCAGCAGTTGGCCACCATCGCCACTCCCGACCCCAGAACGCTGACCATCCAGCCGTGGGACGGTTCTATGCTCAAGGCCATTGAAAAGGCCATTCTCGCTTCCGAATTGGGCATAAATCCCCAAAACGACGGAAGAGTCATTCGCCTTGCCTTCCCCCAGCTCACGGAGGATCGCCGTAAGGAACTGACTAAGGTAGCGTCCAAGAAGGCCGAGGAAGCCAAGGTCGCCGTCCGGGGCATCCGCCGCGACGCCATTGAGGATTTCAAGGCTCAAAAGAAAAAGAGCGAGATAACCGAGGACGACCTGAAGAATATCGAGAAGGACATCCAGGATCTGACCGACGGCAAAATAAAAGAGATCGAGAAAATGCTGGAGAAAAAGAATAAAGAGATAACCGAGATCTGAGGCGGAAGGAGCCGGCTATGAGTTTTTTTGATATTTTCAGAACAAAAAGGCTTAAGGCTGAAGTGGACTTTGAAAACCTGCCCAAGCACGTGGGTATAATCATGGACGGCAACGGCCGCTGGGCGAAACGCCGCGGCCTGCCGCG
>CANRJP010000166.1 GCA_947630975.1 uncultured Clostridia bacterium | reverse complement strand
GACTTCTGCACGAAGTACTCCACCACGTCGTCGGCGTAATGGCGGTAGCCGAGGATGTTCTGGCCCCGGAACAGCATTTGCAGCGGGGTCTTTTTGGCCTTGGCCTTGATCTTCCTCAGCCTTTCCCAGGGGTCCTCGTTCAGGAACCGGAGACAACTGTCAAAGGTGGCTCCGCCCCAGGCCTCCAGCGCGTTATAGCCCACGTTGTCCAGCATTTCCACCGCGCCGAGTATTTCCTCCGTTGTCATACGGGTGGCAATCAGGGACTGATGGGCGTCACGAAGTATAGTTTCCGTTATCTTAACAGGTTTAGCCATAATTATTTCCTCCTTTAAAGGTTGTGCGTGCCCACTTTACGCAAACAGGGCCAGGAATACACCGGCGGCCACGGCGCTGCCGATAACTCCGGCAACGTTAGGGCCCATGGCGTGCATGAGCAGGAAGTTGGCGGGATTTTCCTCCTGTCCCACCTTCTGAGACATACGGGCCGCCATGGGAACGGCGCTGACGCCGGCGCTGCCGATGAGGGGATTTACCTTGCCGCCGGTGACCTTGCACATTATCTTGCCGAAGATAAGTCCTCCGGCGGTGCTGACGCTGAATGCCACAAGACCCAGCACGATGATGAGTATGGTCTTCGCGGTCAGGAAGGTCTCGGCCTTGGCGGTTGCGCCCACAGTGACGCCCAAGAAGATGGTGACTATGTTCATCAGTTCGTTCTGAGCGGTCTTGCACAGACGGTCAGCCACGCCGCTCTCCTTGATAAGGTTGCCAAGCATGAGCATACCAACCAGCGGAGCCGCGTCGGGAACGATGAGCACTACCACGAGGGTAACGATGATGGGGAAAAGTATCTTCTCCTTCTGTGTCACGGGGCGGAGCTGCTCCATAACTATCTGGCGCTCCTGCTTGGTGGTGAGAGCCTTCATGATGGGAGGCTGGATAACGGGAATGAGAGCCATATAGGAATAAGCGGCGATGGCGATGGCGCTCAGCAGCCCCGGAGCGAGGGTCTTGGTGACGTAGATGGCCGTGGGGCCGTCGGCGCCGCCGATGATGCCGATGGAGGCCGCCTCTTTAAATATGGTTTCGGCGGTGCCGTCGGCTCCAAAGCCGCCGATGCCGAACACGCCAAGCAAAATGGCGCCGATAAAGGTTATGAACACGCCCAACTGCGCCGCCGCGCCCAAAAGTATGCTCTTGGGGTTGGAGATCAGGGGGCCGAAGTCCGTCATACACCCGATGCCCAGGAAGATAAGGGGCGGATAAATACCCAGCTTGACGCCCAAATACAGCAGATCGAGGAGGCCGCCCTTGTGGAAGATCAGGTTCATATCCAAATCGTGTCCGTCGATGAGGTAGGCCGGGTCAATGAAGTACTCCGGGTGCATTACCTCCCCAAGGGGCAGATTTGCCAGCAGCATACCGAAGGCTATGGGCAGCAGCAGCAAAGGCTCGTATTTCTTCACAGTGGCAAGGTAAAGGAGCACACAGGCTATGGCCAGCATTATCAGGGTCTTATAGCCGTTTTCGGCAAAAAATCCCCCGAAGATCTCGGCCACGCCGGTCTTGGCAAAAAAGGCTCCGAAACCTTCCAGCAAATTATTCAGCAACTTAATTCAACTCCTTTAATATGTTCTTGCATCGAGCTTAGGCAATAGTGACAAGAACATCGCCGGTGTTGACCGTGGAGCCCTTGGCGGCCACTACGGTCACAACTCCGGCCTGAGGAGCCTTTATCTCGTTCTCCATCTTCATGGCCTCGAGTATCACGAGAGTGTCGCCGGCCTTGACCGTCGCGCCGCTGGCGACCTTGATGTCAAGCACGTTGCCGGGCATGGGGGCCTTGACGGGAGTACCGTTGCCCACAGGGGCGGCGGCCTTCTTGGGAGCGGCCGTTGGGGCGGCCTTGGGGGCGGTCACGGGAGCGGAGGCGCCCGCCTCTACCTCCTCGACCTCGACTTCATAGGAATTACCGTTAACATTTACAATGAATTTTCTCATGACTTAAATCCTCCTTAAAATCTGTTGTCAAGAACTTCCCGGCGGCCGGCCCTGTTCCAGGCTCCGCCGTCCAGCTTTTTATAAGAACGTATCTGTACGGACGAGGCGCTTGTGCCCATGGCGGCGGCCACGGCGGCGGTTATCGCCGCTATCAGCTCAAGACTGTCCTCCTCGGGCTCCGGCGCGGGAGCGGTCTCCCCGGGGGCCACCGCGGCGGCCTCCTCGGCCGGCTTTTCCACCGAGAACAGAGCCATGGCCTTGATAACGAACATTATGATTATCAGTATCAGGAACACTATGCACAAGCCCATTACGGTGTAAGCCAGACCCTCGCCGATAAGCTCGGCGGGTACGAAATCTACATATCTTCCCATAGCGTTCACCTCTTACAGGGGCATATTGTCATGCTTGCGGGGCACGCCGCTGACGCGCTTACCGGCAAGCATTTCAAGAGCGGCGGCCAAACGGGGGCGGGTCTCGGCGGGTTCGATAACGTCGTCGATAACGCCCATGGCGGCGGCCATCAGGGGCGATGCGTCGGACTCCTTATAGGCCTTTTCAAGCTCCTCCCTCTTTTTGCCCTGATGGAGCTTATCCTCATAGAGGAGCTGCACTCCGGTTTTGGAAGGAAGGGGCGCTATCTCCGCCTGGGGCCAGGCGAGAACGATGTCGGCTCCAAGCTCCTTGGAATTCATGGCGCTGTAGCTGCTGCCGCAGGCCTTGCCCACGATGATGTTTACCTTGGGAACGGTGGCCTCGGCAAAGGCATAGAGCAGCCGAGCGCCCTTTCTGGCCAGTCCCCATTCCTCCTCGGAGGCGGCAACGGCAAAGCCGTCAACGTCAGTAAAGGTCACCACGGGGATATTGAAGCAGTCGCAGAACCGCACGAAGCGGGCCAGCTTTTCGGCGGCCTGACCGGTGAGGACGCCGCCCTCGACCGAGGGCTGATTGGCGGCGATGCCCACGGCGGCGCCGTTGATACGGGCGAAACCGGCCACGGCGCTCTTTGCGTATGCGGACTGAACCTCAAGGAAAGCTCCGTCGTCCACGACCTCGGCTATTACCGCGCGCATATCGTAATCGCCGCTTATGCTCTCCAGTGCGGCGCTGGTGCGGTTAAGGTCGTCGGCGCAGTCCAGCACGGCCGAGTCGGACAGATTGTTTGAGGGAAGGTAGCTCAGCAGCAGCCTTGCGGTTTCGATGCAGAGCTCGTCGCTTGCGGCGGCAAAATGAGCGTTGCCGCTGACGGCAAAATTCCCCTTGCCGTCCACGGCGGCCTTTTTGCCGGTGGAAGCCTCAATTACCGAGGGGCCGTTGACGAAAAGACGGCCGGTCTTTTCATTTATTATCACGAAGTCGCTCATTTCGGCGGCAAGGGCCGCACCGCCCGCACAGTTGCCAAGCACAAGGCTGATGTTGGGGACAACGCCGCTGATATTGGCGGCGGCGGCAAAGAGCTTGCCGACGGCGGCCTGAGCGGCCACGCCCTCGCCTATCCTCGCGCCGCAGGAATCCAAAATTCCCACAACGGGGGCGCCCATCTTGGCGGCCATGGCGTAAATTTTGCATATCTTGTCCACGTTCATCTCGCCGATCGCCCCGCCCATAACGGTGGGATCCTGAGAATATACGTAGACCAGCCGTCCGTCCACGGTGCCGTAGCCCGTGACAACTCCGTCGGCGGCGGTGTAACCGTTCCGGGCGGAAACAAGCGCCCCAAGCTCCACGAAGCTGCCGCCGTCAAGCAGCGCCTCGGCCCGCTCCCTTGCGGTGAGGCCGCCGGACTTCCTCTGCCCGCTCTCTCCGCCGCCCTGGGCCGCTTTGGCCTTGGCTTCACGGAGGAGCTTAAGCTTTTCCATTGTGTCCATGTATTTACCTCCTTAGGATTAAAAAAATCACTTTAACTTGAAAAACCATTTTAACCCATTATAGCAATAGTATACATGAAACGCCCATGTAATGCAAGTGTTATTTTTGCCGTATAATAAAAAAATCTGAC
>CANRJP010000165.1 GCA_947630975.1 uncultured Clostridia bacterium | reverse complement strand
TCAGAAAATCCGATATTTTTTGTATATTTATGCGCTTTATGCGCATGAACGGATTAAGTTTTTTATGAAAAATATCCCTTGAGACAGGGGATATTTTTTGTTATAATATAAATAAAGAGGTTATAATAGGTAATAGAAGGCTTTGACGGAGGTATGAAATGTTTAAAGAAAAGGACACTGTGGTTTACGGGGCGTCGGGGGTTTGTGAAATATCCGAGCTGAGAGAGATGAAGGTCGGAGGCAAGTCCGCCACCTATTATGTGCTCCGGCCGCTGAACAACGCGGGTTCCACGGTGTTTGTGCCGGTGGACAATCCCACCCTCACGGCCAAGATGCAGAAGGTGATGTCCCGGGACGAGGCCAGCTCGATGCTGGACGACAAGACACAGTATCTGGATTGGGTGGAGGAGCGCAAGCTTCGGGCCGAAAAGTACAGCGCCGTCATTTCCGGCGGGGACAAGCGTGAGATCCTCTGTATGCTGCGTATGCTTTACGGAGAGAAGCTCCGGGCCGAAAGTCAGGGCAAAAAGCAGTACATCACCGACAAGCGGCTGATGACGATCGCCGAAAAAATCGTGGGCGACGAATTTTCCTATGTTATGGATTTGCCGAGGGAGGGCGTAGCCCGGTACGTGTACGAGCACTAAATCGGGGCCGTAAAAAATGGCGCAGAACGTTCAAGGGCATAAAGTCTTTATTTAAGGCAAATTGTAGAACGTTATATAATAGTTCAGTAAAAATAAAATAGTGAATTAATGTAGAAAATTCGCCCTAACGAGCGAATTTTCTTATTTTTATGCCCTTGAACTACGAACGAAAATCACCCTCGGCGTACCTATGTACGCCGTCGGGAGGGCTTTCTCGGCGGCAGGCATTCGCCTGTTTACACGCCGCTTCGCGGCGCCGCCTGCGAGAGCTGATTTTCGTCCGTTCTGCACGATTTTTTCGACCGGCCCCCGTGCCTCCAGATTACAGAGCTAGTTTTTTTACGGCCCCTCAATTTCCGCTTTCAATACTTATGTGGTTGAACCGATCCAGCAGATCGTCCACGTCCACGTTGGCCCGGGCCTCGCCGGAAAGATCCATCTCGATGCCGCCCCGGTGGAACATGAGCAGCCGGTCGCCGTAGCTCACGGCGTGGCGGAGGTTGTGAGTTACCATCATGGTGGTGATGCCCTTTTCACGGACGATCTTATTGGTGAGCTCAATTATCAGCTCGCTGGTCTTGGGGTCAAGGGCGGCGGTGTGCTCGTCAAGGATGAGCAGGTCGATGTCCGCCATGGTACACATTACCATTGCCAGCACCTGACGCTGTCCGCCGGAAAGGGAGCCCGCCAGCACGTTCATCTTGTCCTCGAGGCCCAGCCCCAGCGGGGCCAGCAGCTCCTTATAGTGATTTATCCTCTTGCGGTTTATGCCGGGGGTGAGGCCGTAAAATTTGCCCTTGTTGTCCGCCAGCGAAAGATTTTCGAGAATTGTCATGTTGGGCGAGGTGCCCTTTTGAGTGTCCTGAAACACCCGGCCTATCTGACGGGCCCGGCGGTATTCGGTTATATTGGTTATGTCCTTGCCGCCTAGGAATATTTTGCCCCTGTCGGCAAAGATGGTGCCGCAAATGAGGTTGAGTATGGTGGTCTTGCCGCTGCCGTTGCTGCCTATGACGGTGACGAACTGGCCCTTGGGCACGGACAGACTGAAGTCCTCCAGCACCTTTGTTTCGTTTATCAGGCCGGGGTTGTAGGTCTTGTATATGTTTTCCAGCTTAAGCATCTTCCTTGACCCCCTTAAGAATCTTGTCGTTGAAGATGAGCATCAGCAGGAACAGCGCCGCGATTATCAGCTTCAGGAAGTGGGGCGGAAGGCCCAGATTGAGGGCTATCTTGATGCAGGCATAGTAGATAACGCTGCCGAAGATGACCTTGGTGGTGTTTTTGAAGAATTTCACCTTGTGGAGCACCGTCATGCCGATGATGACCGACGCAAGGCCGATGACCATGGAGCCGGTGCCGTCGCCCACGTTGAAGCTGTACTTGTACTGGCACATGAGGCAGCCGCTGAGAGCCACAAGGCCGTTGGCAAGGGCCAGACCCAGCATCTTTATTTTGCCGCTGTCCACATTGAGGGACTTGACCATCTGTTCATTTGCGCCGCAGACCATGAGCATCATTCCGCACTTTGTTTTCATGAACAGATCAAAGAGCAGCTTCACCGCCGCGACGCAGATGAGGATAATCAAAAGCTTGCTGACCGCCGGCGGAAAAAGCTCCGCCAATTTTCCGGTGAAGATCTTGCCCATGGACGGACTTATTATGAAAAGGCTGCTGCTGCCGTTGCTTATGATGAGGTTCACGCTGTACAGGGCGGTCATCATGAGTATGCCGCTGAGCAGATTGGTGACACGGAACTTCACGTGAATGATGCCGGTTATTATACCGGCGGCGGCTCCGCACAGAAAGGATATGGGCAGGCAGAGCCAGGAATTGACCCCTTTGGCAATAAGCACCGCCGTGACGGCGCTGCCCAGAGGGAAAGTACCGTCCACCGACAGGTCGGGGAAGTTGAGGACACTGTAGCTGACATACAGTCCAAGGGCCAGAAGGGCGTAAATCAGCCCCTGCTCCAGCACGCTCTGGGACATATTCAGCAATGTGTTGAGAATATTGGGCATAGTCCCACACTCCATTTAAAAATCACGGGGCGGAAAATCTCGCGGGAAAAACCCGAACGGTTTTTCCCGCGGAACCCTTTTCCGCATCGGGCGCTTTCGCTTACGAAAAATCAATAAATTGATTTTTCTACCCCGATTAAGGTATAAAATCCCAGGTACACGCCCTGGGATTTTATGTTTTTTATCGAAAGGGAGTTCCCTTTCGAACTTTCCCCATTGTTCATGGCCTTTGTCGTCGGTTTTTTACTTAAAAACCGTTTTTTATTTATTCGGTGTACTCGGCCCGGGCGGCGTACTCGTCGGTGATTACCGCGCCGAAGCTCTCGGCAACGGCCTTGTTGATGGTGAGCTTGCTCTGCTCGGGGTCAACATACTCGCTGCCGATGGTGGAGATGTCCTCGCCGTTAAGGATTTTGGCGGCCATGGCGCCGGTCTGTCTGCCAAGGGCGACATAGTCCAGACCCTCGGAGGCGATGCAGCCGTTCTTTACCTGCTCCTCCTCGCTGCCGAACACGGGAACGTTGGCGGCGGTGGCCTTTTCAAGGACTACGGGCAGATTTTCAACGATGAGGTTGTCGGTGAGGTTTGTGATGGCGTCCACCTGACCGGCCAGAGTTTCGGCGGCCATGGGGATGTAGGTGGCGTCGGCCACGCCCTCGGTAACTATCTCGATGCCGTAATCGGGAGCCTTCTCCTCATAGAGGGCGATCTGGGTCTCGCTGTTGGGCTCGTTGGTGCTGTAAAGGATGCCCAGCTTTGTGGCCTCGGGGAACATGGAATGTATGAGCTGGAGCTGCTTTTCAACGGGGATTATGTCGCTGACGCCGGTAACGCCCTCGCCGGCCTGACCCATTTCGGGCACGAGCTGAGCCACAACGGGATCGCTGACGGCGCAGTAAACCAGAGGAATGCCCGCGTCCTTGCCGAGAGCGTAGAAGTTGGTGGCGGCGGGAGTGGCTATGGCGCAGACAAGGTCATACTTTTTGTCCACAAACTGCTGAGCGATCGTGGTGGACAGGTTCATATCGGCGGCGGAGTTCTGATAGTCGAACTTCACATTTTCGCCCTCAACGAAGCCGGCCTCGGCCAGTCCCTGAATGAAGCCCTCGCGGCAGTTGTCCAGAGAGGCGTGCTCGGCAAACTGGGAAATACCGATTTGATATACCTTTTCGGTTTCCTGATCCTGAGTTTCCACCTGACCCTGAGTGTCGTTCGTGTCGGGAGCAGGTGTGTCGCCGTTTCCGCCGCAGGCGCCCAGCGCCAGAGTGAGAGAAAGGGCGGCGGCCGCTAAAAATCTTGATTTTTTAAAGAATTTCATAATTAAGTCAACTCCTCTTTTTTTATTTATACAATATAATAGCACAGCGGGGGCGAAATTGCAATAATTTTTTGCGTAATTTTTAACAAAAATATTTTTCGATTTAAAAATTTAATAAAAAACGCATGGATA
>CANRJP010000164.1 GCA_947630975.1 uncultured Clostridia bacterium | reverse complement strand
GACACGGCGGGCTTCGGCGACCGGCTGAAAACTCTGGAAAAGGGTCTCGGCACGGTGCTGTACAAGGATTATGAGGACGACGGCATGGACGTGTCCGGCGGCGAGGCCCAGAAGATAGCTCTGGCCCGCGCCCTGTACAAAAACTCCCCATTTATGGTGCTCGACGAGCCCACCGCCGCCCTTGACCCGGTGGCGGAGTACGAGATATACACCCGATTCAACGGCTTTACCGAGGATAAAGGGGCGGTCTACATCTCCCACCGGCTGTCAAGCTGCGTTTTCTGTGACCGGATAATGGTCTTTGAGGACGGAAAAATCGTTCAGACCGGCGGCCACAGGGAGCTTTTGAACGACGGCGGCGGACTTTATGCCCGTCTTTGGAACGCCCAGGCACAGTATTACAGCAAATAATGAGTAGCAGGCACGGGACAGCCCCGTGCTTGCAAACTATACAGCGAACTTATTGCAGTTGTTGTACACTATTTTATACCTTAAGATGCGCTAAAAAATATTGAATAGTTACAAACAATAACTAAATAGTACTATTGACACAGTTTTTAAGTAGGTATATACTTAAATTATAATATAATATAGAAAGAAGTGGAGAAAAAATGAAAAAATTTTTGTGCGGTCTGCTGTGCGCCGCTCTGCTGCCGCTGGCCACCATGCCGGCCTTTGCGGAGCCGGAAGAAACGGCGGCGGAATCAGCCTCCTTTACCCTCGGACATAATTTGTTCCTGAGTCCTGACTTTAAAACGGATGAAACCGGCGCCGTGCCTCAGTGGTATACCGGAACGGCGGCAGGGAACGCTTGGGATGGGTCGGAAAAGCCCGACATTAACAACACGGACGGCGTTTCACATCTCACTCCTCTCAAGCCCAGGGAAAACAGCGTATTTTCTACGGGAACCGACGAAAACGTAAAAACGGCCACCGGCAGCGAAAGCTATCTAAAAGAATCTTTAGGTGGTCCGACCGACGCTTTTTGGAGCGCCCGCAACTCACTTCAGGCCTACGTGCCGATAGAGGGCGGAAAGACTTACTACTTTTCGTATTGGGCCTATGCGGGGGAACAGAACATAGGCAACGGCAGCGTCGCTTCAGTACGTTACGGAGCCGTAAATTCCGAAAGCTTCATTGACGCATCCAACGGAAATTTGACATGGAGCGACGATTTGGGCGTCCGCGTAGGCTCAAATGACGGCGCAAACTTTAAAACCTGCGGAAAGTGGAGCCATGAAAGCGCCATGTTCACCGCCGGCAACGACGCGGACTACTTTTTCTTCAACTTATACTGGCTCCAAGTTTCAAACGACGCAAAAATAACCGGCTTCAACCTTCAGGAAGTGACGTTAAATTCCATAGACGGGAGCGTTTTTGATTCCGGGCTCAGCCTGATCAAGGCTGTCGACGGGAAAACATACATCGCTCTCGGACAAAATTTGTTCATCAATCCAAATTTTGTGCCCGAGGACGTAGGCTCTCTCACGGTTCCCCAATGGTATGTGGGAGATAATACACAAAATTCATGGAACGGTTCCGTGCCTGACCCAAAGACAGAAAAAAATCTCACGCCTCTTACCCCTTTGACAAACGAAGAAGGAGAGAAATCAACCGACTCGTTCTACTATTCTTCCGGAGGAGCGATAGACGCCACGGGCAGCGATAATTTCCTGTGCGAGACCATAGGCACCGACGAGGGTTCGGATACAAACGGCGATAATTGCTATTGGAACGGAAAGTACTCCCTCCAGGCCTATGTTAAAATAGACCCAAACAAGACATATTATTTTTCGTATGACATATTTACAAACGCGGACAAAGGCAACAACGATAATGCCACTGTCCGTTACGGAGCAATAAATTCCGATGATTTCTGTGACCGTATGACCGACCACGGCTATGTCAAATGGAGCGGAAAGGGCGGCGTCGACGCCGGTGAATTCGGCAAGAACAACGGCGAAAATGTCCAGCGTAAACAACCGTGGACAAAAAAGGACGCCATTATCACCTCATATGACGGCGCCGACTACTTTTTCTACAACCTCTACTGGCTCCAGACGATAGACTATGTCTGCATAGACGAATTTAATCTTGTGGAGATCTACCCCATTCCTCTTGAGGAGCTGACTTCCGAGCTGGGCTACGACGAAACTAAGGGCTTCACGGTGGATTTCAGCACCGGCAGCCTTGGCGAAAACGACGCCGTCTATATTTACCGTGAGGCTGATGACGGCGGCCCGGACGTTAAGGTCAGCGGCCCCATTACCTCCGCGGAGCTTGGCGGCGACGGTTATATCAGCGTCGCGGGCAATTCCAACGCCGTTTATAAGGCTCTTATGAGCGTAAAAGAAGCTGACGGCAGCGTGGTATACCGTCTCGGCAAAAACAGCATTTACAGCCTGCTTGTGAGCGACATTGCGGAAAACTCCGCGGAGAACGGCGCATATACCGCCGACGGGGCTGCGCTTTCCAAAATCAGAGTGACCAAAGCGAACGAAATAATTGCCAAAGGCGGCGTGATCGAGGAGCTTACCGATCAGCACAAAAAGATAATGACAAAGGCCGACGGGAAAAAGGAGTTCACCGTGATTCCCGCCGTATTCGGCCTTGGAATAGGCTTTACCGTTCAGGACGGAAAAATCTATGTGGGCGGTACCGAAATGACCGTCAACGGCAGTGGCGACGGCGCATCTGTGTTCAATACTTTGACGGTAAACGGCGACAACACCGTCACCCTTTCCGTAGTGAATGACGGCGTGGCCTCCGAGGCCATGACCCTTTCGCTGGACAGCGTAAATATTGAATTTATTGAAACCCTGATAGAGGAAAGCGAAGCGGAGGACGCCGATATGGCGTCGGACTTCGTTCCCGAGCTCTGATAGGAGGGATCGATCATGAAAAGGTTGTTTGACACCCCAACTCTTGAGGTACGGGAGCTGGCTCCCGAGACCGGAGTAATGTCGGGCGCCATGCTTATCAGCGCCGAAAGTAAAACAGGCGTCTATCTGGTAAGCGACGACGTCAGCGACGTTTTGACAGGATATACTTATTGGAAAGGCTTTGGCGAATAAAGCCGACATCACATAGAAAGGGCCGTCGGTGACGCGGCCCTTTTTATACTAATCTTTAATTAAAAAAGCGTCTAATAAAGGCTTCCCCTCGAGGGGAAGCCTTTTTAATCCTGTCATTGTTACCATAATTAACTCGCTTATTTATATTTTTAATTCGGGATTAGTATGAGTTCTTCCATTATCCGCACCACATCGGCGGCGCAGCTGTGGTCGTTGTCACTGACGACCCACTTGGCGGCGGCACGGGCGGGAGGGGTGCAGTTTGCCACGGTAAAGGGATAGCCCGCTGTCTCCAGCATGGAAACGTCGTTTTCGTTGTCCCCCACGGCCACCGTCTTTGACAGCTCAAAGCCCAGACGGGCGCAGTATTCCTTCAGGGCCTGTCCCTTGCTGGCCATGGGATTTAGCACCTCGAAGTACACCGGCGCCGACTTGAGCAGACGAAAGACCCTTCTGTCGGCGATCCTTTCCATCAGCTCACGTACTGCGTCGGTGTGCTCCGGCTCCTGTGAAAACAGTATTTTTTCCCAGGGATAGGGAAGCGTCCGCCAGTCGGCGGTGAGGTGGGGCAGACACTCGTTAGTCATGTTGCGGACGGTGGCGGCGTTCTCCTTGCAGAAGTACACCTTCGCGTCCTTATATACCGTTATCCCCGTCTCCGGCAGCAGCCGGTCGGCGGCCTCCGCCAGCTCCCGTCCTCCGTCGGGGAGGGTCACGCTGTATATCAACTCGTTTTTCTCACAGTCGTAAATGCCGCTGCCGTTGCCGCAGATTATGGGCAGCTTAAGACCCAGCTCCCGATGTATCTTTACCAGCCCGGCGGCGCTGCGTCCGCTGGCTATGCAGACCTCTCCGCCCATGGCCCGCCACCTTTCAAGGGCGCTGCGGTTCGCGGCGGAGATGTTCCTTTTACTGTCCAAAAAGGTACCGTCCATATCAATAACCATTAAGTAGCCTTTGAAATCCATAATGTCACTCCTTTGTTCACAAATATTTTACACCAATTTTGTTAAATTTACATTACAGGAGTTGCTTTTTTCAAATTTTGTAGTATAATCATAATGATGGCGTT
>CANRJP010000163.1 GCA_947630975.1 uncultured Clostridia bacterium | reverse complement strand
CTCAGAGCTTGGATGAAAAGCGGTGGGAAAAGAATTTTGAGTATGCCCGCAGATATTACGATTTACACAAAAATTTGGATATCCCGTCAAGCTACAAGGTTGAGGACGGCAGCGATTTAGGCCAATGGCTGACCCGGCAGAAGAAGAAACTGAATGACGGCACTCTCGGGCCCGAACGTGCTGAAAAGCTCACCGGAATAGGCTTGGCGGCAGATAGTCCAAAGTTGTCCAAGACGGAGCGATGGGAAAAGAATTTTGAGCTGGCCCGCGAGTATTACGAGGTCAACAGAAATTTGAATGTATCCGACAAATTCAAAACCGAAGACGGCACCGCTCTTGGCCGATGGGTGGAGTATCAGCGCCGGAAACGGGCTGAGGGCGAGCTTGAACTCGATAGAGTCAAAAAGCTCGATGGCATCGGCATGGTGTGGAGCGATGCCGGAGATGCCCGTTGGAACAAGAATTTTGAATACGCCCGTAAGTATTATGAGGCTAACAAAAACTTGAATATCCCAGGCCACTACATGGCGGAGGACGGCAGCGATTTAGGCCAGTGGCTGTCGCGCCAGAGGAAGAAACTCAACGACGGCGCACTCTCCCCCGAACGGGCAGAGAAACTTGCAAGTATAGGTTTAGTGGCCGAGAAAGCTCAAAAGCCCAAACCGCACGAGGAAAAGCGTCCAAAGCAGAGACAGAGCAGTATCGAGCCGGTAAGCGTGGCTTGGGGCCGGAGATAAAAGCAGGTTGGTGTGATAGGCATGGATAAATACGTCAAAAGTGATTTATATAGATACATGGGCGATACGTCCGCTTTTAGTTTCTTGAAAGCATATTTCCGTATCCCTGCTTTTCGATACCAAGTGGCATTTAGAATGGTGAATTCAAAAGGCGTAAAAAAATTATGGGGGGGGGTAATGTGGTTACTTAGAAATAAACGAAATATTCAATTGCCTAAAAACACTAAAGTGGGATATGGTTTGTATATAGGCCACAATGGCCCAATTATTATTAACCCAACAACTGTTATAGGCAATAATGTAAATCTTTCTCAATTTACAACAATTGGCTCGAATAAAGGAAATGCGGCGCAAATAGGTGACAATGTTTATATTGGGCCTAATGTATGCGTTGTGGAGAATGTGAAAATAGGAAATAACGCTACGATAGGAGCAGGAAGCGTTGTAACAAAAGACATTCCTGAAAATGCAACCGCAGTAGGAAATTATGCAAGGGTCATAAATTATGACAATGCGGGAGTTTTTATAAAAAACAGATGGAATGACCTACAATAAAAATTTTTAAGGAGTGACTGCCCGTGACGACGGAACAAAAGTATTTCATATCACTGTCGCGGGCGGCCATCTTTAATGAGACCCCTCCCGCACCGCCAGAGGGCCTTGACTGGCAATGGCTATGGGGCAAGTCGCAGGAGCAAAATCTTACCGGCCTGCTGGCCAGCGCCATTGAAAAGCTGTCGGAAGAGCAGCGCCCCGAAAACTATGAGCAGTGGTATATGTCAATGCTGCAAACAGCCATGCTCATGGGTGACAGGTTCGACGAGTTTGAGAGAATGACGGGGATAATCAAGAACAAAGAAATTCAGGTGATTTTTCTCAAAGGGTGTGTGGTCAGAGAACTTTATCCCACACCTGAACTTCGCACTATGGGCGACTTTGACGTCTTTGTCAAAAAAGAAAAATTCCCCAAAGTAAAGGAAATTTTCGCCTCCGAAGGCTACACTCTCACCGACGAGCGCACCGGCATTACGGCGTCGAAGGGCGCCTATTCGTGGGACATATTCTACACCCTTGAGGAAGAATTTCGTGACAAAAGTGGGAAATACGACGGTCTCATCAGAAAAACGGCGGTTGAGAGCAGCGGCCTGATTTGCCCCTGTCCCACATATATGCTTACCCATCTGCTCCTCCATCTTGGAAAGCATTTGACCAGTGAGGGCGCGGGACTGCGTAACCTTCTCGATATTGTCCTATATATCAAGGCTTACAAAAATGAGGTAGACTTCAAAGAAGTTAGAAACATATGCAAGGAACTAAATTTTGAAAACATCTACGTTTACGCATTAAACGCGCTAAATAAATATTTCGGCTTCGGCCTTGACATTGAGGCTAAAGATCCGGAAAAATTCGTGGCGCTCATGCTGGACGGCGGCATTTTCGGCGAAGGCAAGAGCAACGTCCTGCTCGCCCAAGTCAGCAAGCGGGGCGACATAAGCGTGTACCGCAAGCTGTTCTTTCCTCCGGCGTCCATGCTTAAGGAAAGCTATAAATATCTGCAAAAATGTCCGTTTCTTCTGCCCGTGGCGTGGGTTCACAGATTTTTCTACGCCGTGTTCCACCGCAAATTTGGTGTGAAGAAGATGTTTGAGGATATTGAGGGCAGCGTGGAATTCGCCAAAAAACATGATAGGGCAATGGAGGAATTAGGACTATGATAAATTCTGTGGAGGCAACAAAAAATGATAAATCGTATAATGACAAAAAATCTGCCGGGGGGGGGTATACAACCCGTGAACGTATCGGTTATATTGACGCCCTAAAGGGATTTGCCATACTTTGTGTAGTACTTGGGCATATAGCGTTAGGCTATTTACAGAGCAATGCTATCCCAAATGCGAAAGATATTTTTCATTCCATTTACCAATTAACTTATGCGTTTCATATGCCTCTTTTTATGGCAATTAGCGGTTACTTATACTATACAGCGTATTTTGATGAAGCTGGTTGTCCCAAAAGAAAAAAATTAAATCTCCAAGTTTTAAATCTTGTAGCAATATATTTGTTGTTCAGTATAGGGTACGGTATTTTTAAATTGATTTTTGGAAGATTTGCCAACAATGATATTGCTGTCAAGGATGTTTTGTTAATAGTAATTAGGCCTATTGCAGTTTATTGGTATCTGTATGTTTTGATAGCATTGTATCTTATCTTTTCAATACACGGTCTATTAAATCGAAATAAATGGATGCTTCTTGGTTTTGTTGCACTACTTTCTGTTGCAAGTAATTTTGTGGACTATAGATGTTTATTTGAGTTGAAAAGGATGATATATTATGCATTGTTCTTTTATTTAGGCATTTCATATAAAAAATATGGAAAATGGATATTTGATAATTTAATTCTGGCATTACCTCTGCTTGGAGTTTCAGTTGTATTGCTCGTTGGATTTTGGAAAGAGGATATAGCAACTGTACCGGTTATTAATTCAATAGTTGCATTTGGAATAGTGTTGGTGGTCTGGTATATGTTTCAACATATAAATCAACTTTCGGAATGTCATCTGTTGAAGTTTATAGGAAAACATTCTTTAGAGATATATGTAATTCATAGTGTTGTAATTACAGCTTGCAGGGCGATAATTCCCAAAACAGGAATTAGTAATGTATGGTTTATTGTCATAAGTATCTTTATAATCAGCACGGCAATACCCATCCTGTTTTCCGTGCTGTGTAAAAAACTGAATATTCACGGGCTTTTCTTTAAGCCTGTTACATATATCGCAAACTTAAAGAAACAAAATTAGGTGATTACATTGGATGTAAAAATAGTTATAGCCACACATAAGAAATACCCTATGCCTAAGGATGAAATGTATATTCCTCTCCACGTTGGAGCCGAGGGAAAGACCGATGAAAACGGGAACGGGCTTGATCTTGGATATGTTAAGGATAATACCGGCGATAACATATCCGCCTTAAACCCCGGCTTCTGTGAATTGACGGCGCTCTATTGGGCATGGAAAAACCTTGACGCCGACTATATCGGATTGGCCCATTATCGCAGGCATTTTTCGTTGGACGGAAAAAATGTACTCACATTAAATGAATTAACTCCGATGCTGAATAAGTATAAAATCATAGTCCCCAAAAAGAGACATTACTACATAGAAACGCTGTATTCGCACTATGAACACACTCATGACAAAAAACACCTGGACGAAACAAGAACTATCATCAATGAACAATGTCCCGAATATATAAGGGCCTTTGACAAAGTTATGAATCAGCGCGGCGGATATATGTTTAATATGATGATAATGGACAAGCGATTGTTGAATGATTACTGCAAATGGTTGTTTGATATACTTTTTGAGCTGAGAAAACGCATAGACACAAGTGATCTCTCCTTTTTCCAAGGCAGATTTTACGGGCGAGTGAGCGAACTTCTTTT
>CANRJP010000162.1 GCA_947630975.1 uncultured Clostridia bacterium | reverse complement strand
GCGGCGTCGGGGCAAAGCCCGTCTATGCTCCGACATTTTTTACAAAAATGCCGTCGCACGAGGGCTTGCCCCTCCTTTTTCGCAAAAGGTCACGCGGCGCTCCGGCTATTCGGGCGGATAAGCCGCCCTCATTACGCCTGCGCTTGCTATCAACCTTTTGCGATGAGGTTGTGCAAATGGGGCCCCACAAACAACAAAGTTGTTTGTGGGGAAAAGGAGGAACAGCGAGGTGAGCCGCGTTTCGATTTTTCAAATCGAAACAAGCGATACCGAGCTTGTGACGACGCCGTTCTGCGCGACTTTTTTTACGGCTCCCATTATAGCATTACTTTTACATGGTATTTCTTCATCCAATAGTTTATTTGAAGCATATATGCTATAGTCTGTGGCGTGGTCATAAGCTGGCCGAACCATGGCTGGGCGTTGTTCGCGTTGAGCAGTCCCTCCAGAGCCTCCTTGCCGGCGATTTCCAGAATGGGTGAGGAGGGGTCGTTGACGGCTTCCTTTAAAAGGCCGCTCACGGCCCGCATATATCCGGGATTGTGGGTCTTTGGATAGGGACTCTTTTTCCGCCAAAGCACTTCCTCGGGCAGCAGACCCTCGGCGGCCTTCCGCAGCAGTCCCTTTTCCCGGCCCTGATAGTTCATGAAATCCCAGGGAACGCTGTACATATACTCCACTATGCTTATGTCGCAGAAGGGCACTCTCGCCTCCAAGCCGCTGTACATGGTCATGAAGTCCTTGCGGCCCAGAAGTGTCTGCATGAACCAGTCCAGATTGAGCCGGGTCATCTCCTTCATTCGGTCGTCCGTGGCGGAGTTCCCGGGGAGCCTGTGGGCCCTTGCGATCGTCGCCTTATAGCGCTCGTTCACAAATGCGTGGGGATCGATCATGGCCTGAATTTCCGGCTTTAGAAAACTGAAGCGGTAGTCCGTGGATTGGGACCAGGGGAAGCCCGCCGCCATACGTACAGTCTCGTCCCGGTACCAGGGGTAGCCGCCGAAGATCTCGTCGGCACACTCGCCGCTTAGACCCACGGAGAAGCCTTTTTTTATCTCGCGGGCAAAGACAAGCATGGAACTGTCCACATCGGCCATTCCGGGCAAACCCCTTGCGTCCACCGCCTCGAACAGACCGTTCACCAGCTCGGGGGTGTCGATGAGTACCCGGTGGTTGGTGACGCCCAGATAATCGTTCATTTTGTTGACATATTCCTCGTCGCTGCCGGGCTGGAACTTTCCGGGTACAAAATACTTGCCGTTGTCCACGTAGTCCACGCTGTAGGTGTGCAGCTCCTTGCCCTGCTTAGCGAGCTCCTTTGCCGCCACGGAAGAAATTATGCTGGAGTCCAATCCGCCGGAAAGGAAGGTGAACACCGGAATGTCCGACACGAGCTGGCGCTTTATGGCGTTGACTACAAGCTCGCGGGTGTGCATAACGGTGTCCTCGAAGCTTTCTCTGTGTTCATGCTGATACAGCTTCCAGTATTCCCGGTAACTCAGCTTTCCTTCCGTCACATAGCCGCAGCAGGCCGGAGGCAGCTCCCTTATATCCTTGAACACACCGCAGCCCGGCGTACGTCCCGGCCCCAGAAGGAAAAGCTCCTCAATGGCGTTCAGGTCGGCTATAGGCTCCACCTTTGGGTGCCGGAGCAGGGCGCTGACCGAGGAGGCGAAGATAAAGCTGCCACCGGCCTCGGCGTAGAAAAACGGCTTGACGCCCATACGGTCACGGGCCACAAAGAGCTTTTTCCCGTCCCAGACGGCGAAGGCGTAGATGCCGTTGAACAGCTCGAGAGCGGCTTCGCCCAGCTCGATATAGGCCGCCAGCACCACCTCCGTGTCCGAGGCGGTGCTAAATTTTACGCCCCTGCCCTTTAAGTAATTTCTTACTTCGTCGGTGTTGTATAACTCTCCGTTGTAAACTATGGTACGGCCGTCCCGCGTCATGGGCTGGATGCCGTTCTCGACGTCGATCACCGCCAGCCGGGTGTGTATGAGCATAACGCCGTCGTCAGAGAAAAATCCCCTCTGATCCGGCCCGCGGTTAAGTAATTCCCGCTGCATATCCAGATAACAGCTTTCAGGGGAAAGCTGCTTTTTCAGGGAGGCGAGAACCTCCCCGGCAATTCCGCACATAAAATCACCTCTGTAGTTATTTTATGCGATAAGCCCGGTTTTGACACATATGTACATGGCCGTGCCCGAAGCGGCGGCGGAAATCAGCTTGCCGGCGTAGTAGAATTTTTTCGACAGGCCGGGACAGACAGTCTCGGTTTGGAAGTGGACGCTCAGCCCGCCCCAGCTCAGACAGGCCGCCGCCACCGGCAGTCCGGTCACTCCCCAGGGCCCAAGCTCCGTCACGCCCCGCGACACCTCCAAAAGGCCGGTGAGTATTGGATATCGGTACAGCTCCAGTGCCTGGATCACGGCGGAAAATGTTATCACCATGGCGCACACGCTGACTATGGCCATGCCGGAGTCCCGAGCGGCGTTCCCCGCCAGCGTACCGAAGGAAACTTTCTTTTTTATGCGGCCTCCGGTTTGGGCGGAGGAGCCGCCCCGTCCGAATATGAGGGCGGCGGTCAGCGCCCCGATTATGTGACAGGCATAGAGCAGCTCCCCGATTTTTGTGCTCCCGTAGACCGCCGCCCCGGCGGTGCCGATTATGAACAGCGGGCCGCTGTTGTTGCAATAGGCCAGAGTACGCTCGGCGGCCCTTTTTGTCATAAGTCCCTCCTCCACGCACTGGGCGGCGGCTCTTGCCCCGCAGGGATAGCCGCCCAGCAGTCCGGTCATCAGGCACATCGACGAGGCTCCGTCTATTCCGAACAGGGGCTTCAGCACCGTGGAAATCAATTTTCCGAGCTTTTCGCCCCAGCCGCCGGCCACGGCCACGGAACTCACCAGCATGAAGGGCAGCAGCGAGGGAATAACCGCCCGCAGGCAGATGTCAAGCCCCAGTCCGGCCCCTTCCAGCGCCCTTTGAGGGAAGGCGACGAGAACAACACAGAGAATAACAGCGGTCATATCATCCATCCTTTCACTTCAAATGTATGTTTTTTTATTTGGGAGCATACCTTTTAAAGAGGTGTGGACTTTGGGAAAAATAGCCGATATCGAAAAAAAACTGCTGGTCAGGTATTCCCTGATAACACTGGTGGGAAACTCCGAGCTTATGGTCGAGGGCCTGAGAGGTATTCTGGATTACAGCGCCGACACTTTGAGAATTAATACTGTCAGCGGTATTCTGCTCATTATGGGCGCCGGACTGGAGATAACCTCGCTGACCGCCGAGGAGCTTTCCGTCAAGGGAAAGATAATCTCGCTGGAATTCTGTATATAGGAGGACGCCATGACCGACATTATTTTTATGCTCAGGAGCCGCTGCCGGGTGGTGATAACCGGCGATGAGCCGGAACGCTTCCTCAATCTCGCGGCGGCGAAGGGGATATACATTTCCGATGCGAGGCCCTGTCCGGGAGGACTCAGGGTAAAACTGAGCCGCCGGGCGCTGGATATTGTGAAGGACGCTTTGCCCGAGGGCTTGGAAATAAGGATAACGGACGAGTACGGAGCGGCCCGGTTTTTCAGAAAATACAGGGGACGGATACTGCTGCTGGGAGGCATACCCCTTGCCGCGGCCATAATTTTTGCCTACACTCAGTTTGTATGGCGGGTCACCGTTACCGGCGGAACGCCGGAGCTGCAAAAGGAGGTGGCCGCTTTTATGGATGAAAACGGTCTCCGTCCCGGAACTCCAAAGCGGCGCATTGATCAGAAGAAGCTGAAAAAAGAGGCTATTCTCGCCATTGACGACCTGATGTGGCTTTGGGTGGAGATAAAAGGAGCCGAGGCAAGAATAAGCGTGGCTTCCCGGGATATGCCGCCGGAAATGGCCGACGGCGAACCCTCCAACGTTATCGCCCTTGAGACCGGTGTCATAGAAAAAATGACGGTTACTGGCGGAGAGGCCGTGGTAGGCGCGGGCGATACGGTGGAAAAGGGCGGCCTCCTGATAAGCGGAGTCATTCTGAGCGAAAACGAGGGCGTCGAGCCCATGATCCGCCATGCCGCCGGCAGCGTTATCGCCCGTACATGGCGGGAAAAAGCCGTCCTGATACCGAAGGTAACGGAAAAGCGGACGTACACCGGAAATGTGAAAAAAATAAAATCAATAAAAATTAAAAAATTTATTGTAAATTTTTCTTTAAACAGTAGCATTTTGTATCCGAAGTATGATAAAATAAGA
>CANRJP010000161.1 GCA_947630975.1 uncultured Clostridia bacterium | reverse complement strand
GCCGCCTGCGAGAGCTGATTTTCGTCCGTTCTGCACGATTTTTTCGACCGGCCCCCGTGCCTCCATGTTACAGAGCGCCATTTTTTTACAGCCGCTTTTAAGATCGGAAATAATTATTGCGCCGCTCACTAAGAAAGGAGATCAATTACTTGTGCCGCGCGAAGCACTCACTACAGTAAATGGGTCTGTCGTTCTTGGGAACAAAGGGAACCTTGGCCTCCTTGCCGCAGTCGGCGCAGATAGCGGTATACATTTCTCTGCCTTCCTTGATAGCCGCCTTCTTCTTTGCCCGGCATTCCTTGCACCTCTGGGGCTCGTTCTGGAAGCCTTTTTCTGCATAGAATTCCTGCTCACCGGCGGTGAACACAAATTCCTGTCCGCAATCCTTGCAGACTAAAGTCTTGTCTTCGTACATGATAATCTCCTCGCTTAGTATTTAAAAATATTTTCACCCCTCCAAAGCACTTAACCTTGGCTTCGGGCACATAACGAATGGAGCGGATGACGGGAATCGAACCCGCACAGCCTGCTTGGGAAGCAGGAACTCTGCCATTGAGCTACACCCGCAAAAAGAGATCACAGCGGCGCATCATAATCAACTATTTTCTCGAACTTGCGGCGTATACGCTGGAGAGCGTTGTCAATGGACTTGGGGTCTTTGCCGAGCTTTTTGGCGATATCGGTGTAACTTTCGCCGTTTAAATAGCGCAGCAGCACCTGACATTCCAGTTTTGAGAGAAACTTGCCGATTCTTGTACCGATGGTGTTGAATTTTTCCCTGCTTATGACGATTTCCTCCGGGTCGGACATACTGTCCCGGCCTATGACGTCGCTGAAGGTCAGCTCCCGGTCGTCGTTGAAAATCGGACTGTCAAGGGAAATGTATGAATTGAGGGGTACGTGCTTAAGACGGTTGGCGTTTTTTATGGCGGTCAAAATCTGCCTCGTGACGCACAGCTCCGCAAAAGAACGGAAGGAGGCGTTTTTTACGGGAGAATAATCCCGCACAGCCTTGAACAGCCCTATCATACCCTCCTGAATTAAATCTTCACGGTCGGCGCCTATCAAAAAATACCGGCCGGCGATTTTTTTCACCGTATGTGAGAACTTGTTCAGCAAATGATCCTGAGCAGCGGAATTACCGTCCTGAGCCAGAGATGCCAGTTCCTCGTCGCTCATGCTGTTGAGAGAGCGGAGGCTTCCGTCTTTTTCCATACCTACACCTCTTTCTTTTATACTATAACATATATTGGGTGGGTTTGTCAAGAGTATTTTGTAAAAAATGTACAAAAAATTAACTTTTTTTAAAAGTTTTCTATGAAACCCGCTAAAGCGCCGTAAATGTGCGCCTCGACCCCGACCAAATCTCTCAAAAACACCCCCGGCTCAGCCGGGGGTGTTTAAACTTCTATAACTTTTTAACGGCAGATTTAATTTGACCGTTACTGTTCTATTTCAACAAAGTTGAATACCTGAGCCGCGGCGGCGTCCCGTGCTTCCTGAGTGACGGTGCCGTCCTCATGGCAGGTGAGGTACAGCTCGGAATGCTTCATCTTAAGCAGATAGCCGCCCTCGGTCTCTTCCATATAGAAGCATTGGTTGTCTGCCTTGGACAGGCTCCATGTTATGGCCTTTGCGCCGGCTTCGGTATTACCGCCCGAAATATCCAGCGCCTCGCCGGTTACAGTGTCAACGATGGTGAAGGCGTCGTCCACGGGAGTGAGCATCCATGTGGTGGCCCTCGCCCGATCCATGGTGGCGATAAGACCCTCGGCCTCGTTGTTGTTGAGGTGCATACCGGTGTCGGCGATTTCTATGTTGTAGAGCTTCAGCTCGGCGGCCTTTTCAACGGGTTCGATCTTCCATACGGCGGAGTCGGCATTCTGGCATACATAGGGCTTGAAGTCGTCGCCCACGCCAACGGTCATGGCGTCGACGCCCAGATTGTAGCGCTGGCACATGAGCTTGTAGCCGCCCTCGGCCTTGATGAGCCGGAACCGCTCGTCGAGGGACCATTCGCCGCCGTACTGGGTGAGCTCCTTGCCGAACATGGCGCTGGTGTGGAGCTGAATGGGAATACCGCTGAACTTGTTGGTGAACTTTACAAGTCCGCCGAAGTTCTCAACGCCGAACTTTTGATTGTCGGCTCCGGTGTAAGGCTCGAGCACGACTCTGGCCTGATTTTCGGTGGAGGAGTTCTCTATCGTCCACGCGAGGCCGCTCTTGGCGTCGGTAATGCTGTAATACTGGCTCATATCCAGCTCCTGAGCCGTTTCAAAGTCGCCGTACGCGTCGATCTGCGCCTTAATATCAAGTATGAACTGCTCGTATTCGGCAAACTCCGCGAAGTGCTCCTTGTCGGCTCTGTAAAGCAACCCCTTGAGAACCTTGAGCCTATTTGGATAAACCTCGGGAACAGCGGCCTCGGTGTCCTTGCCGAGGGTCGTCAGATAAAGCCTGTGCAGCTCGGCCAGATCCTCGGCCTGATTGTTGGAGCCGTAGCCGGATACGGGGATGGCGTCCATAGCCTCGGCCCACTCCCATATGCGCATATCCTCAAGCTGGTTGGTGTCGAGAATGTGTCCCAGCTCATGGGCGAGGGTCTGGATGATTTGCGACTTGTTGGGCTTCCAGTTGAGGCGGGCCCAAATTGTGTCGCCGCCGCCGTTGTAGTTGTTGGCGTTGTCGCCGTTCTTCCAGATAAGGCGGTGAACATACTGTCTTATGGCGTAGGGGAAAGCGCCGAGGGCCTCGATCATTTTCTCGACCATATCGGAATTTTCCTCGTTGCTCACCATGGTGAATTTGTGGATAGTACCGGGAACGTCCCCGTCCATCTCTACCTCGTAGAGCCAGCACTTTTCCTTGGCGCCGCGCCAGATGTCATATTCCTCGTCGACGGAGGTGGAAACGATCTTATAGGGGGCGCTGGTCTGGTCAGCCTTGTCGCCGCTCACCTGGAAGTAAGCCGTGTAGGCCATAACCGTCTTGAGCATGGAAGCTTGAAGCTCGGGAGAGGCGGACTCGTAGCCGTTCTCGGTGAGATAGCTTTCGGCTGAGTTGGCCACCGTGTAGCAGCAGGGCAGGTTGCCGAACATATAGCGCCTGAAACCGTCCTGCTCGGCGGGGGAGAGGAGCTTGAAGCCTTCGGACTGGGGAACGCGGTTGAGCATGGCCTCGCCCTTGACGGCTATCGTCCACTTCTGATAGTCGCTGCCGGTGTGATCGGCCTGAACGAGGGTGTTGCCGCTGGCGTCCATGTACTTGCCCGAGTGCTGTACCTGAAGCTCATATACCCCGGGAGCGACCTCGTTGAACTTCCACTGCTGGTTCCCGTTGCCGTTGGTGGTATAAACGATGAGGCCGGTACCGGCGTCCTGCGAGGCGCTGGGCACGTCGATGCTCTTGCCGGAGGCCATGTTTGAAATGTTGTACACTCCGCCGCCCATATTGCCCAGCCGCCAGTAAACCTCGTCGCTTTCGGCGGCGTCAGCCGTGGTCAGGGCCGCGCTGTTCTCGTGGGAATTGTCAACGGTGGCCAGAAGCTTGCCGGTGCCGACGTTGGTAACGGTGTAAAATTTGCCGCCGAGATTGTCGGGAGCCGTCGCGGGAGCGGGTGTCGTGACGGTCACGGTCCGTGTGGCCTGATCCCAGGCCACGTCCTTACCGAAGGCCGTGGCAATGGCCCTCACGGGCAGGAAAACACTGCCGCCGAGATTTTGTACCTCAACTTTGTCCCCCTGTTCGTCGGTGGGGGTGAACAGCGAGCCGTTCAAATAAATCTGGATGCCGTCCCCGGCTTCGGCATCAACCACGCCGCCGATGAATACGGTGTTGGTGCCGCCGTCCCAGTCTATCTGCAGACTGAGGGCGTCTGCGACAGCGTCCGCGGTCAAATATGTAGTGCCGTTGATGGCAAAAGGTTCGACCGATTCACCGTTAACGTCCGTGGGTTGGATCTTGACCCCGTCCACCACAACGGAAATCTCTCCGTCGGCCAGAACAGGGAACGCCGCCAATATCATTGCCGCCGCAACGATAAGGGCCAAAAATTTTTTCATTAAAATTACCTCCTTTAAATTGTCTGTGATATTTTCACCAAATTTATCTTATCACAATATCCACTGAAAGTCAATAAAAATTTTATTGAAAAAGCGATACCGTACGGCGCCGATTAGCGGCCTTATGCGGTATCGCTTTAATTTTTTTCTGTTTTTCGTTAAAAATAAACGTATATTTGTTAAGATGTATGCCGAATTGCCT
>CANRJP010000160.1 GCA_947630975.1 uncultured Clostridia bacterium | reverse complement strand
AGCTCGTACTTATCTATTAGCTCACGGGCCACGGCGTCGGCCAGCGGCCGCCGTTTTCCGTGCCTGACCCTTATTGGCCGGTCAAGTTCCAAACACATACCTCCATATCTGAACACTGACTAATATTTTTGTGTACGTGAAATATTATCTCCCCTGACCGTGAGCGGTATTAAGGAGCCTGTGTCGAAGGGCGGCTCCGGACTGAGTTCAAGGGCGCTTACGCCGTGATCATCCAGAAATTCACGGATAATTTTTCCGTCGTCCATGGCCGAAAGACTGCCGTTCACGGCCAGCAGGTTCGGCCCCGCAAGGCCGCAGGCCCCGCCGAAAAATCCGTTGGCGTAGGGCGGCAGGGCCACGCCGGCGTTGCTGATGAGCAAAGTTTCGAGTCCTGCCCGCTCCGCCGCCGAGGCAATGCCCGCATCGCCTGTGATTACGGCGTTTTCGCCCACCGGAGCCACGGAGCATTTGGCGTAGCCCTGCTTCACGGCAATAATTTCAAAGCGCCTTTCCAGCTCCCGCAGCAGCAGCCTGTCGCAGACGGCGGGGTTGAGCACGGCAAATTTGCCCGCCACAACAACATTATATGCCGTATCCGCCGGATAGCTTACGCCCAGAGCCTGTCCGCCGCAAATCACGGAAAAGCCGTAGGGCTCCAGCAGTTCGGAATAGTACGCGTATGTGTCCGGCGGACAGACCGCTTCGCCGCCGCCGAGAGGACATAGCCCCAGGTCGGCGTGGCGGCGGAGGGCCGGCGGAAGAGCCTTTATCTCCGGGGGCGGCAGCATACGTACGCCCGGCACGGGGAAGCCGGAAACCGCCAGCTCCACCGGCCCCGACGGCAGATACGGTATATCAATAAACATTTTTGACCCTTCTTTTTACATTAATATATGGTTATACTACCACAAATCCCTTGCCGCTGTCAAGTCGGTAGAATATTCCGCCCCGTTCGGCGCATAAATATATATTGATAAAGTGGGACAACACAAGAGGATTTTTACAAAATTTGCGGAATATGCGGAATATTAGAAGGGAAAGCCGATGATATTCCCGCATAAATAACCGAAATTTTACGGAAAAAGAATAGACCCGCCGGTAAAGGACATAATATATAACAGTACGGACAGTGTTCGACCGGAAATGAGTAAATTCCGAAAAGCCGAATAAAATTTAAGGATTAAAAAAAGGATTTTGCCAAGCCGCGTCGAAATATAAATATACAAGGATAAAAAGGTAAAAGGGGTGGTTCCGCATGGCGCGGTATTCGGACGATGTGCTCAACGAGGTCAGGAACTCCGTTGATCTGGTGGAGCTGGCCTCCGCCTATGTCCGCCTGAAGCGCAGCGGCCGCAGCTATATGGGCTGCTGTCCCTTTCACAAGGAAAAAACCCCCTCCTTCCACATCGACGCGGACAAACAGCTTTACCACTGCTTCGGCTGCGGGGCGGGGGGTTCGGTATTCCAGTTCGTTATGGCCGCCGAGGGGCTGGATTTTCCCGACGCGGTAAAATTTGTGGCCGAGCGGGGCGGCGTAAGGCTGCCGGAGCTTGGCGACGACAGCGAGGAGATATACAGGCGCAAGAGGGAAATGTACGCCATGAACAAGGCCGCCGCCCGGTATTTTCGGGACTGCCTGTTCTCGCCGGAGGGCGAGGCGGCCCGGGCCTATCTTCAGCGGCGCCAGCTCACCAGCAGGACCGTGGCCTCATTCGGACTGGGCTACGCTCCCGGGAGCTGGGACGGACTTTTAAGGCATCTGGAGGGGAAGGGCTTCCCCAAGGACATGATGGCCGAGACGGGGCTGTGTATACGGAACGAAAAGGGCCATATGTACGACCGGTTCCGTGACAGGGTGATGTTCCCCATCTTCGACGTCCGCCAGAACATAATCGGCTTTGGCGGCAGGATAATGGAGGGGGACGGGGCCAAGTACATGAACTCGCCGGAGAGCATAATCTACGACAAGGGCAAGAACCTTTTCGCCCTGAACATAGCCCGCAAGAGCAAGCGCGGCTACTATGTGCTGGTGGAGGGATATATGGACGTCATAAGCCTTCATCAGGCGGGCATAGACTGCGCCGTGGCGGGCTGCGGAACGGCACTCACCGAGGCGCAGGCCCGGCTCATAGCCAAGGGCGGCACCGTCTATCTGTGCTACGACATGGACGAGGCGGGACAGAAGGCTCTGGCTCGGGCGTCATCCATATTCAACGGGCTGGACGCGAAGCTGAAGGTCATCTCTATCCCCGACGGAAAGGACGCCGACGAGTTCATAAAAAAATACGGCGGCGCGAAATTCGAGGAGCTGCTTGACGGCTCGTCCTCGGTCGCCGAAAACGATGTGAACAGACTGCTCGAAAAGTACGATACCTCCGACGTGAGCCAGACCGTGGAGCTGCTCAACGAGGCGGCGCCCATGCTGGCTTCCATAGGCAACGCCATCGAGCGGGAAGCCTACATAAAAAAACTCTCCGCCAGCACGGGTATCAGCGTTCAGGCCATAACCGCCGAAGTGAACAAGGCGGGCAGGCGCGAAGGCCGGCGGCAGATGAGGGAACAGGTCATAAAAAGCGTTTCGCAAAGCCGGCCTTCTCGATCTCCCACGGCGAAATCCCGCCGTGAATCGGCGGAGGCGAAGCTTTTGGGCATACTCACCGAGGACAGGGAGGTTTATGACAAAATAAGGGACAACCTGACGCCTGAGCTGTTTTCGGAGGGACTTAACAGGGATATTTTTACCGAAATTCAGGAATGCTATAAGGACGGGGAACCGTCGGCCGAGCAATATCTTCTCAGCCGGTTTGAACGGCGGGAAGAGGAGCTTGCCGCCGTTATAATAAAGAGCGACAACCCCGACAACGGGCTTGCCGCGGCGGAGGACTACATAAATGTCATCCGGAACGAGGATCTTAAAGAACGCATTGCCGAGGCCGAAAAGAACGGAGATACGGTTCTTCTGGCCCAACTGATAAAGAACAAACACCGAAAGGCGGGAACGTAATATGGGCGAAAATACAAATGTAAACAAAAAAGCTATTCTTAAGGAGCTTCTTGACAAGGGCAAGCAAAAGGGTATGCTGACGAAAAAGGATATTGAGGAGAGCCTCAGCGAGCTTGAGCTGGATGTGGATCAGATAGAAAAGCTCTATGACAATTTGGAGGCTATGGGTATCGACATCGTCGGCGACATCGACGCCGAGCTTCAGAACATGGACGACGTGCCGGACGAGGATCTGGAAAATCTCACCATTCCCGAAAGCATCAGCGTTGACGATCACGTCCGTATGTACCTGAAGGAGATAGGCAAGGTTCCCCTCTTGAGCCAGAAGGAGGAGCTGCACTATGCAGAGCTCATGGCCAACGGCGACGAGGAGGCAAAAAATAAGCTGACCGAGGCAAATCTCCGCCTTGTGGTCAGCATTGCGAAACGCTATGTGGGCCGCGGGATGCTCTTCCTGGATCTCATACAGGAGGGCAATCTGGGGCTGATAAAAGCCGTTGAAAAATTCGACTACACCAAGGGCTACAAATTCAGCACCTACGCCACCTGGTGGATACGTCAGGCCATAACACGGGCCATAGCCGATCAGGCCCGAACCATACGAATTCCCGTCCACATGGTGGAGACCATCAACAAGCTCATCCGCGTTTCACGCCAGCTCCTTCAGGAGCTGGGCCGCGAACCCACCGCCGAGGAAATATCCAGAGAAATGAACATGAGCGTGGACAAGGTTCGTGAGATAATGAAGATAGCCCAGGAGCCGGTTTCGCTGGAAACTCCCATCGGAGAGGAGGAGGACAGCCATCTCGGGGACTTCATTCCCGACGACGACGCCCCCGCTCCCAGCGAGGCCGCCAGCTTCATGCTCCTTAAGGAGCAGCTCATGGAGGTGCTTGGCACTCTGGCCCCACGTGAGGAGAAGGTTCTCCGGCTCCGCTTCGGCCTTGAGGACGGCCGGGCACGAACCCTTGAGGAGGTGGGCAGCGCCTTTAACGTCACCCGTGAGCGCATCCGTCAGATAGAGGCCAAGGCCCTCCGCAAGCTCCGCCACCCCAGCAGGAGCAAGAAGCTGCGTGACTTTCTGGAGTAACTGTTAGAGGGAGCCGTAAAAAAAGTCGCGCAGACCGTTCAAGGGCGAAAGGCCTTTTCACGGCAAATTTGAGTGCTGTATAATCATTCAAAAATAAAATAATTGTGTTTTAATGTAGAAAATTCGCTGTTATGAGCGAATTTTCTCATTTTTATGCCCTTGAACTACGAACGAAAATCACCGCTCGGCGTACCT
>CANRJP010000159.1 GCA_947630975.1 uncultured Clostridia bacterium | reverse complement strand
ACCACCATCGAGGCCATCTACCGCCTTGAGGAAAAGGGCCTTCGGGCAACCATGATAGACGCCGTGGCCGCCTGCGCTAAGAAGTCCGCCGAGCTTGGACGGAAAAACGGATGAGAATGAGAAATTAGAAATGAGGAATGAGGAATACCGGCGTGGCTGCGGCGGTATTTGTCATTGATTAAATAAATTGAACTGACAGACTTAAGGAAAAAGAGCCGCTATGCCTTATGGGCAATCATAAAAAACCGTCCCCTTTCATAGGCTGAGAGTAAACGCTGATTAAATACAGTGCGGCGATTGACGAGACATAATTTTCACGAGACAAGGAAAAAAGCGCAGAAATACTTGATGTATTTCGAGCATTTTTGACGCCGTATCGGGGAAATTTGGCCGTCAAGCGTCGTGCTGAGCCGTAGGCGCTATTTATTCAGTGTTTACGAAAGGGGATAATTTTTTATGGATAAGCAAAGGAACGTACTGCTTTTTTTCACGGGGATTTTCATGGTGGGACTGACCCTGGGCAGCGTCATGGGACTGGGCGGCACGGCGGAGGTGGAGCTGGCCGCCGCCTCGGCCCGGCGGTATATAGCCGTCTGCGCCGTGACGAATCTGCCCTTCTGGTGCTGTGTTCTGCTGCCCTGCCGCCGGGGGCACAGGCTGGGCTTTTCCGCTCTGGCCCTTTTTGTCAAGGGGGCGTTGCTGGGCTGCTCGGGGGTGTTTGTCCTCTCCTCCGGAGGGCCGGGGCGCTACCTGACCGACATATTCCCCCAAATTCTCTCCACGGTTCCTTTGTACATTTTTACCGCCGTCAGAAACCTTGGCACCGAGGAGGTTCCCTATACATATTCGGCAATTCTGACAAATTTTTTTATTGCAATTTTGGCGGATTTTTTCTCATCTTGTGTTCAATACCTGATTTTTTTCGCTTTTTCTACTATTCAAGGTTTTTTTATAACAAATTTGTGAAATTTTTTTAGTGCATTAAGGCAATATACTTTTCCGACGGATTGATATAAAATTAATTATCATCATTAATTCATCATTACTGTCGGTAAAGGAAGATGCAGCTTGAACAAACTTATCGACGATTTTACACTTTTTTTATCTAAAAAACAACGAGTCAGCGAAAATACACTCATGTCATACCGGCGGGACGTGGAAGCCTTTTTGAACGGAATGGGCCTTGAAGGGCCCGAGGCCTGCTCCGCCGTTACAAGGGATATGGTGCAGGATTATGTGCGCGGGCTTGAGCGGGAAGGAAAGGCGGATTCCACCGTGCTGCGCAGCGCCAGCTCCATACGGAGCTTTTACGGCTTCCTCGCGGAGCGCGGCCTTGTGGAGGAAAACCCCGCCGACAGCCTGATCCTGCCCTCCGCCTCCCGTAAGGCGCCCGTGGTTCTCACTCCGGGCGAGATAAGCCGGCTCATGGCCCAGCCCAAGGTGGGCGAGGCCAAGGGAGCCCGTGACAAGGCCATGCTGGAGCTGCTCTACGCCACGGGCATGAAGGTTTCGGAGCTGATTTCCATCGAACTCAGGGATATAGATCTTGACGAGGGTGTAGTGGTCTGCCACGGCGGGGAACACGCCCGGGTGATACCCATGGGCGGCGCCGCCGGAGAAGCTGTGAGATATTATCTTGAGAACGTTCGGGAGGATATGGTGGAAAACCAGAAGATAAAGACACTTTTCGTAAACTGCAGCGGCCAGCCCATGACCCGTCAGGGCTTTTGGAAGCTGATAAAGAGCTATATCGAGGGCGCGGGAATAAAAAAGCACGTCACTCCGCAGACCCTGCGCCACTCCTTCGCCGTCCATCTGCTGCAAAACGGAGCCGACGCGGACACCGTGTCCCAGATGATGGGCTACAGCGACACGGTGTCCACAAAGTTTTACAGCGAGATGCTCCGTGACCGCATGAAAAAAGTGTATAACCGCTCCCACCCGAGAGCGTGAGGTAATTAGGAATTAGGAATGAGGAATTAGGAATATTAATTTGGTAGTTACACTGTTTGTCGTTTTTACCGTAAAACGGTGCGGGAAAATTTGATTTGCAATTTCGTTTATAATTGTCGATATAAACGTTTGATGGCGGACGCCCAATGGGCGCCCCTACGGAATTGATGTTACGGCGCAAGTACAGTCACACAAAACAAGGTAACTGTCCCGCCAATATTCCTCATTCCTCATTCCTAATTCCTAATTCTTCACTTTCCCGTCCGCAATTTATATGAATATTACGCCGCCCCATACGCATATATAGTATCGGGGTGGTTATTTTGAAAGCTGTGAACGAAAAAAAGCGGCCGGCGCTGGGCCGGTGCCTGATAAACCTTGTGACGGCCTTCGCCGTGACGGTGGTGCTGGTGCTGGCCTTTGCCCTTGTGCTGTGCTATACGGATATTGACGAGGTGTGGATAAGCCGCGGCGCCAGAATTATTTCGGTTTTCTCCGTGGCGCTGGCCGGTGCCCTCTGCGCTAAAGGCGGCAGGAGCGGCGGCTGGCTCATAGGCGGGATCAGCGGGGCGGCGTACATGGTGATACTCTACGCCGTGGGCTATCTGGTGTTCGGACGGCTGGAGCTGGACGCGGACGCCGTTATAAAGCTGATTTACGGAACCGTAGCGGGCATCGTGGGCGGCATTATCGGAATAAATCTCAACGGCAAGTGAAATTTCTATTGACAAAAGCCGGCGGCCGTGGTATAATAAGGCTGAACACAAAGAACGAGATAAGGAGGCAAAAACTATGAAACACGTTAAGACGATTTCCGGAGCCAATCTGGCTAAGTCCGTTAATAAGGGCGGCTGCGGCGAGTGCCAGACATCTTGCCAGTCCGCCTGCAAAACTTCCTGCACTGTGGCCAATCAGAAGTGCGAGCAGAAGAAGGACTGAGGTCTAATATTAAAGAGGCTGTAAAACAATCTGTTAAATCAATGACATACCCCTTGCATAAACGAGGGAAAAGCTCGAAAGGGCCCTCCCTTTCGATAGAAAACATAAAATTCCGTGGCGTGTACACGGAATTTTATACCTTAATCGGGGTAGAAATATAATTTTTATCACGATAAAAATTATATTTCGTAAGCAAAAGCGCCCGATGCGGAAGGGGTGACCGATGGGGAAACCGTTCGGGTTTCCCCATCGAGAGCGCTGACCTTTGTCGGCGCTCCGAGGGGGCTGCAAAGGCCCCTTTATTTTGTTATAAAAGTTATAATTTATATATAAAAGTTATAAAAGATGATGGTAAAGGGTGAAGCAAATGATACATAAATTTAAAAATTTGGGGCAGTACATAGTCCTGGACGTTGCAAGCGGAGCCATTCACTCCCTTGACGAAAAGGCCTACGACCTGCTGGACTGTTATGACGAAGGCGGAACGTTCTTCCCCGAAAAAGCGGCGGAGCTGGGGCTTGTGGGGCCTGAGTACGGCGAGGCCGCGGAGGAGCTCCAAAGCCTTATCGATGATAAGCTTCTGTTTACAAAGGACATCTACGCCGAGATAGCCAAGCACTGGGACAAGCGGTCGGTAGTCAAGGCCCTCTGCCTCCACATCGCCCACGACTGCAATCTCCGATGCAAATACTGCTTCGCCGACGGCGGCGAGTACATGGGCAAGCGTGAGCTCATGAGCGCCGAGGTGGGGAAGAAGGCCATCGACTTCGTGATTGGGCAGAGCGGGAACCGGAAAAATATCGAGATAGACTACTTCGGCGGCGAGCCCCTGATGAATTTTGACGCGGTAAAGGAAATAACCGAGTACGCCAAGGAACAGGGGCGGCTCCACGGCAAGAGCTTCCGCTTCACCATAACCACCAACGGCGTCCTGCTGGACGGGGACAAGCAGGCGTATATTAATGAAAACATGAGCAACGTTGTCCTCTCCCTTGACGGACGCAAGGAGGTTCACGACGCCGTCCGTGTCCGCGTGGACGGCAGCGGCAGCTATGACCGGGTGGTGCCCAAATTCCAAAAGCTGGCCGACAGCCGTAACCAGAACAACTACTACGTGCGTGGCACCTTCACCAGGGACAATCTGGACTTCGCCGAGGATGTGAAGCACCTTATGGATCTGGGCTTTGAGCAGATAAGCGTGGAGCCGGTTGTAGCTCCCGAGACCGAGGATTACTCCCTCCGCCGGGAGGATCTGCCCGCCATTTTCGCCGAGTATGACCGTCTGGCGGAGATGCTTACCAATACCCGAAAAAGCGGCAAATTCGTGAATTTCTTCCATTTTATGATAGACCTTGAGCAGGGCCCCTGCGCCTACAAGCGGCTGTCCGGCTGCGGCAGCGGCCA
>CANRJP010000158.1 GCA_947630975.1 uncultured Clostridia bacterium | reverse complement strand
CGGGTCTCTTTGCCGAGAATCATGCCCGCAAGGCGGCGGGCCTCGTAAACGCTCTGCCCGTTGATATAGCTGTCGGGACGGGCAAAATATATGTATTCAAATATGCAGGGCCGGGGCTTGTGCCTGCCCACGTGCTCCCGGCGGGAGGTAAGACCCCTGTCGTCCACGGTGATTATCTCGCCGGGCTCCACGTCCCGAATGTACTCGGCTCCAACGGCTTTGAGAGCGGCGGTTTCGCTGGATACGGCGTAAGCGTCCCCCAGCCGTCCAAGGCAGAGAGGCCTGATGCCGTAGGGGTCACGGGCGGCGATGAGCCTGTCCTGGGTCATGAGTACCATTGAATAGGCCCCCTCCAGCCGATCCATCACATGGCTGAGAGATTCCTCGGGGGAGTCGTTCGTTATCCGTTCCCAGGCCATAAGATAAGAAATTATTTCCGCGTCGGTGTCGGAGTGGAATATGGCCCCGTTCTGCTCCAGCTCGTTCACGAGCTTGTTGTGGTTTGCCAGACCGCCGTTGTTGGCTATGGCTATGGACTTGGTAACAAGGGGCTGAGAGTTCAGCTTGTGGCTGTCCTCGTGGCCGATGCAGCTCACATGGCCGATGGCCGTATGCCCCTTAAGGCGACTGAGGCTGAAATCGTTGAACACCTCCGGCACAAGGCCCACACCCTTGTGGGCGACGAAATCCTCGCCGCCCATGGCAACTATGCCGCAGGTCTCCTGCCCCCGGTGCTGAAGGGCATATAAGGCATAGTAGGTCAGACGGGCGCAGTCCAGCGTCCGTGCCCTGTCGTAAATGCCAAAGACGCCGCACTCCTCGTGAAGCTTTCCATCGGTGAACATCACAGCTCCTCCACCTTTTTGGCGATTTTTGCGTCCTTTTCGATAATGGCCCGCTTCATGGCCTCCTTGTGCTCGCGGAGCTTCTGTTTAACGTCCGGATTTGTGGGGGCGATGATCTGGGCGGCAAGGATGGCGGCGTTTTCGCTGCCGTTGACCGCCACGGTGGCGACGGGTATGCCCGAGGGCATCTGTACCACGCTGAGCAGGCTGTCAAGTCCGTCCATAAGGCTGGACTTAATGGGAATTCCTATTACCGGCAGGGTGGTAAAGGCGGCCAGTACCCCCGCCAGATGGGCGGCCTTACCGGCGGCGGCGATTATCACGTCGATGCCGTTTTCCTCGGCCTTGGCGGCGAACTCGTGAGCCAGCTCGGGACTGCGGTGGGCGGAGATCACCCGCGCCTCCACCTCGATGCCGAATTTTTTAAGTGTTTTTACGCAGGGCACGAGAGCGTCAAAGTCGCTGTCGCTGCCCATGACAAGGGCTGCTTTGGACATATTTATCTTCCTTTCGTAATTTATGGCGTCGGAAACGTTTCCGATCGGTTTATTCAACGGTTACGGATTTGGCCAGATTTCTGGGCTTGTCAATATCGCAGCCCCTGTGCAGGGCGGTATAGTAGGCCAGATACTGGGCGGGAACAACGCTCACCAACGGGGAGAGCATCTCGTGTACATCGCCGATAACTATCTGATCCTTTCGGGTGGAAAGGCTCTTAGAGGATATGCGTATGACCTTCGCCCCTCTGGAAACGACCTCCTTAACGTTGCTGCGTGTGTTCAGGTTGGTGCTGGACTGGGTTATCACCGCGACGACCGGAGTGCCTTCCTCTATAAGGGCGATGGTGCCGTGCTTCAGCTCTCCGGCGGCGAAGCCCTCGGTCTGGACGTAGGAAATCTCCTTCAGTTTCAGCGCCGCCTCAAGACAGACGTAGTAATCCACGCCCCGGCCTATGTAGAAGCAGTTCCGGGATGGAGCTATGTATTCCTCGGCCAGACGGCTGTACAGCTCCTTATCGCCGCAGAGCCCCTCAATGGTGTTGGCGATGAGGGCCAGCTCGTATTTCAAGTCGATGCCTATGCGGTTCTTCACCGAGGCGGCCAGTATGGCCAGCACGGCAATCTGGGCGGTATAAGCCTTGGTTGAGGCCACGGCAATTTCCGGCCCGGCGTAGAGCAGAAGGGTGTGATCCGCCTCGCGGGAGAGGGTGGAGCCCTTCACGTTGGTGAGGGTGACGGACTTATAGCCCATTTCCTTGATTTTTACCAGCACGGCCCGGCTGTCCGCCGTTTCGCCGCTCTGTGAAATAAAGATGAACAGCGGCTTTTCGGTGAGCAGGGGAGTGTTGTATACGAACTCGCTGGCGACGCAGCTTTCGGCGGGCTTGCCGGCGATATTTTCAAAGAAGTGCTTGCCGATGATGCCCGCGTGGTAGCTGGTGCCGCAGGCGATTATGTAAATTTTGTCACAGGCCCGGACGTCGGCCAATATTTCCTCGGGTATGGTCAGCTCTCCGGCCTCGTTCTGATATTCGCCGATGATACGGCGGATGACAAGGGGCTGTTCCTCGATTTCCTTCAACATATAATGGGGATAGGTGCCCTTGGATATGTCGCTGAGATCCAGCTCGGCCTTGTAAGGCTCCCGGTCGATGCGTTTGGAATAGCTGGTGTAAAGCTCCACGCTGTCACGGGTGACGATGGCGAACTCCTTGTCCTGTATCTCGTAGAAGGTGTCCGTGTGTGCTATCATAGCCATGGCGTCGCTGCCGATCATGCTGAAGCCCTCGCCTTTACCCACCAACAGCGGGGACTTGTTCTTGACCGCGTACATATGGTCGGGATCCCGCCGGTCGATGATAGCCAGAGCGTAGCTGCCCTCGATTATGTCGATAAGGTGCATTATGGCAACGTCCATCTCCTCACCCTCGGAGGTGAACTTCTCCAGCAGTCTTACCACTACCTCGGTGTCCGTGTCGCTGACGAACTCCGCGTCTCTCAAATAAGTGCGCCGCAGCTCGGCCTCGTTTTCGATTATGCCGTTGTGTACAAGGGAAAAATTCTCGCTGGAATGGGGGTGGGCGTTGACCTCGTTGGGCTTGCCGTGAGTGGCCCAGCGTGTGTGGCCTATGCCAAGGGTGCCCTTGAGCTTATTCCCGCCGTCCGTCTTTTCGTAAAGATTCACAAGCTTGCCCACGGCCCGCTCCACGGTAATGACACCGTCGTTGTAGATGGCAAGTCCCGCCGAGTCGTAACCGCGATACTCCAGCTTCGACAATCCCTCCAGCAAGATGGGGGCCGCCTCCTTTGGCCCTATGTAACCGACAATTCCGCACATAATAATGTACCTCCGTTCGTGTTTTGTTTCGTCTTTGAAACATGGGTGAAATTTACATCACCCCATAAATATACAAGTATATTATATAACAAAACTTTAACGATTGCAACCTTTTTTGCATTTTTCACGCTAAAAATAAAAAAATAATTGTCCTGTCTGAAAAAATGACTTGATTTAATATTTGTTTTGCGGTATAATAAAAATGAGACAAAGTATGACAAATATTACCGGAGGTGTGACAATGCCCCTTGACGCGGTAGCCCTGCGGGCCCAGGTGAACGAGCTTCAGGACCTGACAGGATATAAAATAGATAAAATTCAGCAGCCGGAGCGCGATATGATCGTTCTTGTGCTGCGCTCGACGGGGGGAGCGAGGCGGCTTCTGATAAGCGCCAACAGCGCCAACCCCAGAATTAACCTGACCGACAGCCGGTTTGAAAATCCCCAGTCCCCGCCAATGTTCTGTATGCTCCTGCGCAAGCATCTCAGCGGCGGAAAAATCACCGCCCTGCGCCAACTGGGCTTTGAGCGGATAATCGATATAGAAATAGAGAGCTATACCGAGCTGGGAGACCTGACGCCCAAGCATCTGCTCTGTGAGATAATGGGGCGCAACAGCAATTTGATCTTCCTCAATGAGGAGATGAAAATAATCGACAGCATCAAGCACGTGGATATTACCGTAAGCTCGGTGCGCAACATACTGCCGGGCCTGAAATACATCCTGCCGCCGGACAGCGGACGGCTTGATCCGATGGAAGCCACGGCGGCGGACTTCCTGCGAGTGCTGGAGAAGGCGGAGGACGGAACACCGGCGGACAAGGCCATAACCTCCGGTGTGGGCGGCATAAGCCCCCTGCTGGCAAGGGAGTGCCTTTTCGGCGCCTGCGGCGACGGCAATCTTGCGGTGGGTGAAATGACACCCAATATGAAACAGAAAACCGCCGTGGCGCTGGAAAAAATGTTCGACCGTGTGCGCACGGGGGATTTTTCGCCCTGCCTGATACTGAAGGAGGACGGCGCCGCCGCCGACTTCGCGCCCTTTGCGATTCGGCAGTACGGCGGACGCATGAGCCTCAGGGCAATGCCCACGGTCAACGCCGCCGCCGAGGAGTTTTACCGGCTCCGGGACAGGGACGC
>CANRJP010000157.1 GCA_947630975.1 uncultured Clostridia bacterium | reverse complement strand
CGCCGCCACAAGGGTCAGTATGGGGATTATTCCGTCCCAGATGGGCTGGCGCCCGTCCTCGATGGGTATGGCCGCCAAGTCGCTTATCATTATGGCCACCACCAGCTCCGAGGGCTGAAGCTCCCCGAGCTGGCGCTTGCCCATCACCCGCAGCGCCGCTATTACCAAAAGATACAGGATCAGCGTCCGAAAAAATAAAGTCCACATTGCTATCGCCCTTTCATCAGGTTTGCTATTGACATTTGCGTCGATTTTGTATACAATTATAATATAACCGATTTTGGCAAATTTACAACGAATTTACAGCGAAGGGTGGCGGCGCAATGGCTTTTTTGCCCATAAACAGGGCCGAAATGGAGGAGCGGGGCTGGGACTGGTACGATTTTCTGTTTATTTCCGCCGACGCATACGTAGACCACCCGTCTTTCGGCGCGGCAATCCTCAGCCGCCTGTTGGAGGCCGAGGGCTATCGGGTGGCCGTATGTCCCCAGCCCGACGTGAGCACGCCCGAGTCCCTGACGGCCTACGGGCGGCCCCGGCTTGGCGTGCTGGTGTCCGGCGGGGTCATAGACTCGATGGTTAACCACTACACCGCCGCCAAAAAGCGGCGCAGCGAGGACGTTTACTCCCCCGGCGGGAAGGCCGGGCTTCGGCCCGACAGGGCGACCATAGCCTACGGCAACCTCGTGCGCCGGGCCTTCGGCAAAATCTCTCTGATAATCGGCGGCACCGAGGCCAGCCTCCGCCGCTTCGCCCACTACGACTACTGGAGCGATAAGGTGCGGCGGAGCATAATTTTCGACAGCCGGGCGGATCTTATCTCCTTCGGCATGGGGGAAAAGAGCATTGCGGAGATCGCCCGCGCTCTGGCCGAGGGCACGCCGGCGGAGCTGCTCACGGGGATTAGGGGCACCTGCTATATCGCCGACAATCCGCCCAAAAACGCCGTGATCCTCCCAAGCTTCGAGGAGGTCAGGGACGACAAGGAAAAGTACGCCATGGCCGCCAACATACAGTACGAGGAGCAGGATCCCATCAGGGGGGCGATTTTGGCCCAGAAGCACGGGGACAAGTATCTCGTCCAAAATCCCATGAGCCCGCCGCTGACCCAAAGCGAGATGGACCGTATCTACGCCCTGCCCTACGAACGGGCCTGGCACCCGGGCTATGACGCACTGGGCGGCATACCGGCCTACAGCGAGGTGAAATTTTCCCTCACCAGCAGCCGCGGCTGCTTCGGGAGCTGCTCCTTCTGCGCCATCACCTTCCATCAGGGGCGGATAATACAGTCCCGCTCCCACCAAAGCATCATAAACGAGGCAAAAAACTTCCTCTGGGACAGGGATTTCAAGGGCTATATCCACGACGTGGGCGGCCCCACCGCCAACTTCCGCGCCCCCGCCTGTGAAAAGCAGCTCAAGAGCGGAGCCTGTAAGCACCGCCAGTGCCTGTACCCCGGTATATGCCCCAACGCCAAGGTGGATCACGGCGACTATGTGGCTCTGCTGCGGGAGCTGAGAGCCATTCCGGGGATAAAAAAGGTCTTTGTCCGCAGCGGCATCCGCTACGACTATTGCATAGCCGACAGGGACGACACATTTTTCCGGGAGCTTTGCCAATACCACGTCAGCGGCCAGCTCAAGGTGGCCCCCGAGCACATCAGCGACAACGTCCTGCGCTACATGGGCAAGCCCGGCGTGGAGGTCTACAACAAATTCAAGGACAAATATTACGGCATATGCCGTGAGATAGGCAAGGAGCAGTATCTTGTGCCCTACCTGATGAGCAGTCATCCCGGAAGCACGGTGAACGACGCCATAGAGCTGGCGCTGTATCTCAAGAAAAATCACATCCACCCCGAGCAGGTGCAGGACTTTTATCCCACTCCCGGCACTCTCAGCACGGCCATGTTCCACACGGGTCTCGATCCCCGCACCATGAAGCGGGTCTACGTTCCCCGCGACCCACACGAAAAGGCCATGCAGCGGGCCCTGCTCCAGTGGTCAAGGCCCGAAAATTACGGTTTGGTTCGGGAGGCTTTGATAAGGGCCAACCGCCGGGACCTGATAGGCTACGGAGAAAATTGCCTGATAAGGCCGAAAATAAACAGAGAAAGCGAAAGGAGAAACAAAAATGGCAGCACAGATCTTGGACGGAAAGGCTCTGTCCGCAAAAATAAAGGAGGGGCTCAAGGCCGAGGCCGAGGCTCTGGCCGCAAAGGGCGTTAAGCCCGGTCTGGCCGTGGTGATAGTGGGGGACGACCCCGCCAGCCGCGTCTACGTCAACAACAAGAAAAAGGCCTGCGAGGCCTGTTCAATCATGAGCGAGGAGTACGCCCTCCCCGCCGAGACCGCCGAGGAGGAGCTGCTGGCCCTTGTGGACACCCTGAACAAACGGGAGGACATTCACGGCATTTTGGTACAGCTCCCCCTGCCCAAGCACATCGACAGTCAAAAGGTGCTGCTGGCCATCGACTACCGCAAGGACGTGGACGCCTTCCATCCGGTAAACGTGGGCAAGATAATGATCGGGAATTTCGACTTCCTGCCATGCACTCCGGCGGGTGTCATGGAGCTGATCCGTCTCACCGGCATCGAGGTGGCGGGCAAGGAGTGCGTGGTGGTGGGCCGCAGCAACATCGTGGGCAAGCCCCAGGCCATGCTCCTGCTCCACCAAAACGGCACCGTCACCATCTGTCACAGCAAGACAAAAAATCTGGCGGAGGTCTGCCGCCGGGCGGACATACTCGTCGCGGCCGTGGGCAAGGCCAATTTCATCACCGCCGATATGGTTAAGCCCGGCGCCATCGTCATCGACGTGGGTATGAACCGCGTGGACGGCAAGCTCTGCGGCGACGTGAAGTTCGACGAGGTCAGCCAAATCGCCTCGGCCATAACTCCCGTTCCCGGCGGCGTGGGCCCCATGACAATCGCCATGCTGATGAAGAACACCGTCAAGGCCGCCAGCTTGAAGCTGGATACGCTGCGATAAATATTACGCCGATAAACAACGGAGGAAAATAGAATTATGAAAAAACGAATTTTTGCGCTGGCTCTTTCCCTTGCGCTGTTCGCCGGGACTCTGCCCGCTCTGGCGGAGGAAATTCCCGCGCCGGTGCCCGGCGAGCGGACGGTTTTCAATCTGCTCGCCACCGCCCTTGCCCCTGTGGGCGGCACCCTCTACGTCTGGGGCGGCGGCTGGAACGAGGCGGACGACGGCGCCGGGGTCGAGGCCGTTTCCATCGGCATATCCGAGGAATGGCGGGAGTTTTACGACAGCCACGGCTCCGACTATAACTTCGACGAATACCGCTACCGCATCCACAGCGGTCTGGACTGCTCCGGCTATGTGGGCTGGGCCGTATATAATACCTTCAACACACAGAGCGGCGGCGAGGGCTATGTCATGCCGTCAACCCTCATGGCCTCGAATTTCGCCGGACGCGGCTGGGGAACATACACACCTCGGGGTGAGGTAAAGGAGCTGCGGGCCGGGGACATCATGAGTACCAACGGCCATGTGTACATAGGCGTGGGTCAATGCTCCGACGGCAGCCGTGTCCTGCTCCACGCCAGTCCCCCCGCCGTCCAGCTCACCGGCACGGCAAACGCCTCCGGCAGCATGGATTCCGAGGGCGTCCGGCTGGCAAACGAATACTCCGCCAGGTACTGGCCCGAGTTTCACGCAAAATTTCCCGACCACAGCCGTGACTACAGCTATGTAACCAACTTCGACCAAATGAGCTGGGATGCCTCCGTCCTGTCCGACCCCCAGGGGCTCCGGTTCATGGACGCGGCGGGAGTGCTGCGGGTTTTGTTCGGCGAAACGGCTCCCGCCCTTGACTGGGAGGAGCTGCCCTTTACCCTTACGGTCAACGGAACGGCCATGGCCGACGGCTGCCGGTATCCGGCCATGTTTTACCGTGACATAGTGTACTGTCCTTTGACCGCGGCCGACCGCGGCTTCTTGGGCTTGAGCCTTGAGGGAACGGACGGGAATTTCGTTCTCTCCCGGTCGCAGAGCACCGGCGTCTACGCTCCGGAGCCCGGCCCGGCAGCGGATACGGTCGGTGTTCCCGTGGCGGGGCTCAGCTTTAACGGCGCCCCGTTGACCGACGGCGCTTATCCGGCGGCTATCCGTGACGGCGTAGTTTATCTGCCCCTGACTTGGAACGCCGTCGCCGCCCTTGGGTGGAGCATGACTTTCGGCCCGGAAGGATTGAGTATCGTCACCGGGTAAATACTATGAGGCAACAATGAATAAAAAGGTTTCCTTTTAGATGCAATGTCATTAAGATAAGACATTGTGCCGAAGTGACACGGCAAAGAAACGGGCGCCTCGGGAACGGTGTGCCCA
>CANRJP010000156.1 GCA_947630975.1 uncultured Clostridia bacterium | reverse complement strand
CAGTTCTGAAACGCATAAGCCCCTATTGATGTCAGCACATCAGAAAAATACACATCAGTCAAGTTTTTATTGTTATAGAACGCATGGTCACCTATCTCTTCAACAGTGTCCCCACAATTGAGAATATGTACGTTACAGTTATAAAAAGCGTAATTACCTATCCTCCGGCCCGAAAAGCGGGTAACGCTCAATGAGGTACAACCATAGAACATACGGTTGCTGAGTTCGTCAAGATTTTGCGAGAGTTTGGCGAACTGGAGGTTTGTACAGCCCTCAAAGGCGCCTTCACCGATAGACGTGACAGTGTCCGGCACATAAACGTTAATGATATTTTTATTATTCTTAAAGCATCCGGCCTTGATAGAGGTTATGCCTTTATCGTCCGGTATGTGCAAAGTTGTCCGAGAACCCTTGTAGCCAGTGAGCACGCCGTCCTCGACAATATAGTTTACGCTGTCGTCATAGGTCTCGTAATACATGGATTCACTTTGGCCGCTGTTCACTCTGTACTGAATGCGGTAAAGGGAAAATCCGCCGCCGGGTACGCCGAACTCCTCGACCATTTTGTTAAAGTTGAGAGTGTACTCCTGTACAAGGAAGTCCTGAGTGTTTCCGTTGAGAGTAGAATCACAGTCATATACATTCGGGCCCCCGCTGCCCATGCCTGTCACTATACCGGCATAAAGGCCATGAGAACCGTTTGCTACTATAACGTCGCCTATCTGAGCTTTAGTGAATATATCGCTCAAAGCCGAAACGGTAACGTCATTTTCGACCAGCCGAGCCTGAAGGCTCACATTACCGTTGTCAATAAGCTCATAAGGCGCGGCGCTGTTAACTCTGGGATACAGGGTTCTGTCATAAAGCAAACCGAAAATATAGGACGCAAAGGCAAGGCTTCCTTTAGTATAAAGCTGCTCTTTGTCCCAAATGAGGCCGGTATTAGGAGGGCAAAGCTCTTTTATTCCGGCAAGACGTTCGGCAGTACTCTGCTTGTGAACTTCCTCCGTTATCTGCGACTGACCGCTGCCTGCGTCAAGGACTTTATTGCTGATGTCGGCTTGCACAGCGGCTTTGCATTTTTTCAGATAATAATCATAGATATATGTACTACCTATTTCTTCCGCATCTGCACCGCACTCAAAATGCCACCTCTGCGCGGGAGTTAACATATCGTCGCAGGCTTCACATGCGGCCTTGTTAGCGGCCAAAAATGCGCTGTAAAGCCTTTCATAGGCTTCAATATCCGTCTCTGTGGCGGGATGAGTCAAGAATTTTGCTCTGTACTGCGACAATACTATATCAATATTTGTAATAAACGTAGTCTGCAAAATAGCTTCTGTAATATCGTCGGCTTTAGGCCCTTGGTATATATAATTTGACAGTATCTTTGTCACAATGCCCACAACAGAAGCAACAGATCCTGATACGCCGAACACTTCATATACCCATTTTGTAACGTTCTTTGCTATTTCTTTTATTACTACTTCGCTTCCCCATGTCCTGATGAAATAGGATACACCGTCCAGTTCCATGTCAATCTGTATCATCTTCAAGCCTTTTACAAGGTCGCTGTCACCCTGACCAGATAGTTCAAGGTCTAATATCAAGTTGTCGAGGGTTTCGCGTTCAATAAGATATAACTCTATCATTCCAACGGCGACTTCACCTATTGTTGCAAGGGAAGAAAAGTTATCAAAAACTTTTTCGGCCGATTCAAAGGCGACATCCGCCGTTTTTTGTATCTCGTCGGCGCTCAAGCCTAAATTTTTTACATCCTCTTTAAGACTTTTTATAATTTCATTTTTTGACACTGCCTCTGTTGCCTGAAGGGTCGTCTTTGTCAAGTTCAGGCCCTTCGACACTTTTTTGCTCCGGAACTGAGAACCTTGTCGCTTTCAAGAGCCTTATCTAAGAATTTTCTTGCGGACTCCTTTATAAGCGAGTCGCCATAAGTTTCCGTAAGACCAAATGACCCTAAAAGGTCTCGAAAACAAACTGACAATCCATCGGAAAGGCTTTGCATAAACACAGCCACGCCGGTCCTTTTCCCGTTAAATTCATTAATAACGTCATAACAATCCGACTGAAAGACGGCCAGCCGCCCCTGAACGTCTTTGTTTGAGAGATAAGCGGGGTATTTCTTAAATAAATCCTCCGTTGAAATTTCCGCAGCCATAAGCTCGACCTCGTCCGGCGTTTCAATCGATTCAATGTCGGTTGCATCGATGGAGCGTTCTGCCTCTTGATCAAGCTGTGCCAAATCCGTTCGAGGCGTAAGTTCAGGCGATGCTTCCTTAACGCCAATTTGTGTCGGCTCGGCCTGCTCCTCCGCCAGCGCAAAAGCGGGCACGACGGCGACCGTCATTGCCGCGCACAACAGCAGGGCAAGAAGTTTCTTGAGTTTGTTCATGTGTGTTTCCTCCTGTCTCGTAAAAGTATAGGTTTTAGAGAAAGCCTGTTTATTACTAAAATACAGTAATAACTGCCAAAACTTTCATCGTATATATTGACATTTTTGAATAAGTGCGCTATAATTTTCTTAAAGTTTTATGTGCAAAACGAACAACTAAAACCTATACTTTTTAGAGAAAATCATTCTGTGCGGTCGCCATATTTGTAAAAGGCCCACAATGGCATTCCGCACCTTTCGGCTCCTTCACGGGCTGATATTTTTTTGTCCTTCCACAACCGGTAGCACTCGATATATTCCGGAGTGGGAACAAATTTGGGCCGACCGAAGCGGACTCCGCGCCGTTTGGCGGCAGCGATGCCCTCGGCCTGACGGCGGAGTATGTTGGCGCGCTCATTCTCCGCCACGAAGGACAAAAGCTGAAGCACAAGGTCGGCTATAAATGTGCCCGGCAGGTCTTTCGACCTCGTGGTATCCAAAAGCGGCATATCCAGCACCACCACGTCAGCACCCTTTACCTTTGTTATTTTTCGCCACTCCGAGAGTATTTCTCCATAGTTGCGCCCCAGCCGGTCAATGCTTTTTATCACCAATATGTCATCTTTTTTCAGCCGTCTGTACATTGTCATGTATTTGGGCCGATTGAAGTCCTTGCCGCTCTGCTTGTCGGTATAAATATCCCTTTCCGGCACCCCATAACTCAAAAGCTCGTCCACCTGACGGTCCTCCTTCTGTGCGGTCGTGGACACCCGCGCATATCCGTAGATTATGTAAACCAACTCCCTTCTAAGTGTGCCGGTTTTATTGTATCATATTTTACTCCACACAGTAAATGAATTCCTCGATCTCCTCCGGGGTATAGCCCTCCGTCAGCAGCCCGTCAACAGTGTCCTCAGGATAGCCCATCTGAAGCGCGACGCTCTTAAGCTCGTCAAAAGGGTAGTCACTGTAGTCCTCCTCCATGTGGTAGCAACCGTCACCGTAATAGCGGTAATCATACCAGCTTCGGTGCATAAAGTACGAGTCCACATAGTCGAACCTGTCGCCGTGTACCTTCCCGTCCGGGGTAAAGCTTAAGATGTCGCCCTCGACGATCTTTATCTCCTCTGTCATACCCCGCTTTAACTCCTTCGCCAGCGATGTACAGGCCAAGGCTTGGAGAAGTATTCCATCGGTAGAAGCATATACATAAAGCTTCAATCTTGGGAAATGCACGATTGACAGCGGACTGTCCCCCTTTACCAGCCAAAGGGTGTCGGCGGAGTCAAGTATGGTGAAGGAATAGCTTCCCATTACCTCCTCCGCCATGAACTTTATACTTTTGGCATCGAGGGCCTTTTTTGTATTCCAACAACTGAACGGCGATATAGCTGTCAGTCTCTATTTTGGTCTTGGGCAGCTTATGCTCCTTCCTCAGAATATCGTCGTTAGTGATTATCCCGTTATGGGCAAGAGCAAACTTAAGGTTTTTACAGTTCCCGAAGAAGGGGTGATTGTTGTAATTCTTTTTGACCTCTCCCTGCGTGGCATGACTTGTTCGACGCCGGTCTGTGAAATTTTTCACCGCTCTTAATCGCCTACATTTTTATTGTCTTTGTTTTGCTTACCCGTCAGGGCCTGCAAAACAATCTCCAATAAAAAAAGGAGCATATGCGTCAAGCAGATGCCCCATTCCGGATTAAAGTGTTTCTTATTCATATACCATCCCTTCCTTATGTTCTACTCATTAGCTCATTGATACATTTGGACAGCCGCTCCCTGCTTTCCTCGAACTGAGGCATAAAGTCCTTGTCCATGTCGTAGTCCAGATAAAGCACGATGAGAACGATATTCCATATCATATTCATGATATCCGGCTTTGTTTCGTTCTCTATTTTCCTCAGTGCTTCCGAGGTGTTTATGATTGTCTTCTGCCATTTGATAAAAAACTCGTCATTGATAGGGATATTAAAGCCCTCCAGCCATTCCCG
>CANRJP010000155.1 GCA_947630975.1 uncultured Clostridia bacterium | reverse complement strand
CGCCTGCGCCAGCAGTATTTCTTCGTTTCCTGCACCATTCAGTGGATAATTTCCCGCTTCAAGCGGCACCACGCCGGAGAGGGCCTGTCCCATCTGGCGGACTATATCACCATACACATCAACGACACCCACCCCGCCATCGGTATTCCCGAGCTTATGCGCATACTCATGGACGAGGAGGGCATGGGCTGGGACGAGGCCTGGGCCATCACCACTCAGGTATTCGCCTACACCAACCACACCGTCATGGCCGAGGCTCTGGAAAAGTGGCCCGTTGACCTGTTCAAGCGCCTTTTGCCCAGAATTTGGATGATAGTCGAGGAAATGAACCGCCGTCTCCAAAATCAGCTTCTCAGCGTTTACGGCGAGGACTGGGGCAAGATAAACTATATGTCCATCGTGGCCGATAACTATATCTCCATGGCCAATATGTGTCTGGCCTCCTGCTACAAGGTAAACGGCGTGAGCGAGCTTCACACCGACATTCTCAAGAACGACGTGTTCAAGGATTACTACAACCTTTACCCCGACAAGTTCGAGGCCATAACCAACGGCATCACCTACCGCCGCTGGCTGCGTCTGGCAAACCCCGAGCTGAGCAGGATAATCAGCGACAGGATCGGCGAGGAGTGGATAACCAAGGCCGACGAGCTTCAGGCCATCGCCAATTACGCCGACGACGAGGAGTTCCAGAAGCAGTTCCGCAAGATGAAGCTTGCCAAGAAAAAAGAGCTGGCCGAATATATCAAGGAACACAACGGCGTGGACATCGACCCCAACTCCATCTTTGATGTGCAGGTAAAGCGGCTCCACGAGTACAAGCGCCAACTGCTTAACATACTCCATGTGCTTTATCTCTATGACAAGCTGAAGCACGACAGCGAGTACGATATGCTGCCCCACACCTTTATCTTCGGCGCCAAGGCTTCGCCCGGATACAAGCGGGCCAAGCTCATTATCCGTCTCATCAACGACGTGGCGAAGCTGGTCAACGACGATCCCGACCTCAAGGGCAAGATCAAGGTGGTATTCATCGAAAACTACGGCGTGTCTCTGGCCCAGAAGATAATCCCCGCCGCCGACATCTCCGAGCAGATCTCCACCGCCGGACTCGAGGCCAGCGGCACCGGCAACATGAAGTTCATGGCTAACGGCGCCCTGACTATAGGCACCCTTGACGGCGCGAACGTGGAAATGCTCCGTTGTGTTGGCGACGACAACATCTTTATCTTCGGTATGACCACTCCCGAGGTCAACCGCGCTCTCCGGTTCGAAAGCGCCACCAGCCAGGACATCTACGCGTCCAACCCCGACATTCGCCGTATTCTGGATATGCTCATCGACGGCACGGTCAACGCCTCCGACCACCATCTCTACTATGATCTGTACCAGTCGCTGGTATTCGGCGACCACGGCGTGGCCGACAAGTTCATGGTAGTCCGGGATTTCCGGGCCTACTGCGCTATCCATGAGAAGGCCGACCGCCAGTACCGCGACGAGAAGCTGTGGACGAGAAAGGCCATACTCAACGTGGCTTACAGCGGCTTCTTCTCCAGTGACCGGACTATCGAGGAGTATAACGACAAGATCTGGCACCTCGAGAAGGTAGAGCAGTAATAGTAATGCCTGCGGGCTGTAATTCCCCTGTGACCCTACCGGGTCCCGGGGGAATTCTTAATACTAATCTCTAATTTAAATCATCAATTCGGTGCGGTCTTTTTCGCGCCGTACAGCGTCATCGGCCTTTCCAATACATAGAGTATTGCCTGCGGCATCTTCCTTGTTCGGCACAAAAAATCCTCGCCACTCGGTTGATGCTTTTAAATAGGGATTAGTATTATACTGTCAAATTTATTTTTTGAAAATAATTTGAAAAACCACTTGAAATTTTCGTCAAACAGAGTTATAATTAGTTAATTGATATAATAGGAGGTAGATAATATATGAAAAAGCATTTATTAGAAAGGCTACCGGTATTGGCGCTTTCAGTGGCGCTTATACTGAGCCTGACTCCGTCTGCCGCCTTTGGGGCGGGTATTTCCGGCAGCTGCGGTGCCGGCGTTACCTGGTCCTTTGACGCTGTAAGCGGAGCCCTCACCATAAGCGGGCGTGGAAATATGGACGACTATTCCTACTATTCTCCCGCTCCATGGGCCAATCGGTACATGGAAATACGAAGCGTCACCGTAAACGAGGGCGTAACCTCCATCGGCAGCTATGCCTTTTACGAGGGACGCCGTGAGAGCGAGTATTTAAACCTCCGCACTCTGTCGCTGCCCTCGACTCTTCGCTCTGTTGGCAGCTACGCCTTTTATGAGTGCTCGGCTCTGAACAGTCTTGACCTGCCGGCCGGCCTTACCGCTGTGGGCGAATACGCCTTTGGCGACTGCTCGGCCCTGCGCACCGTCACCGGAGGTGAAAGCCTCACCGCGCCCGGCCGCTATGCCTTCAGCGACTGCGGCCTCCTGAACGGCTTTACACTGGCCGAAGGTCTGACGGCGATACCTGACGGTCTGTTTGAGGACTGCGAAAGTCTGCGGGCCGTGACCCTGCCAAAGGGACTGACCTCCATAGGGGCCGAGGCTTTCGAGGGCTGCGCTCTTCTCGGCGGCGCGGAGCTGCCCGAGGGGCTGACTTATATAGGCGACAAGGCCTTTGAGGGCTGCGTTTCCCTGCTGGAGATCACAATTCCTTTCACGGTCACCTATCTTGGACGCGGGGCCTTTGAGGAGTGTACCGGCCTGACCTCGATAAGCTACAATGCCGCAGACGCGGAAGTGGGCGCATACTATTTCGGCGAGTATGAGCCGCCCTTTGCAGACTGCCGGAGCGTGTCGAGCCTGATAGTCGGCGGCGGAGTGCATAAAATAAAGGCCTACACTTTTGCCGGCCTTCGCAGCCTGAGTTCCGTCACCCTCGGCACGTCGGTCAACGAGATAGGCGAAAGGGCTTTTTACGGCTGTTATCTCATAAAAGATATCTATTATGACGGCTCTGCCGCGGACTGGGACAGAATAAATACCGCGTATGGCAACGAAAGCCTTATGCGCGCACAGATACATTACAGCGGAGGCGAAAGCGTTCCCTCCGTCCCGTCCAAGGCCCGTCTCACCGTAGGCAGGGTCACAGGCAGACCCGGCGCCAACGTTACCGTGCCGGTGTCCGTTTCGGACAATCCCGGCATAGCTACCTTCGCGCTTCAGATCGACTTTGACAAGACGCGGCTCACTCCCATTTCCGCCGTGATGGGGCCGACGCTCACCGCCGGCAGCTTGGTCAGCAACATCGACCAGGGCGCGGATATGAACCGGTACGACTTTGTAAGCTCATATTGGGTAAATCCCTCAAATGTCAGCGGCAATGGCGTTATACTGGAACTGACTTTCAGAATAGCCGACACTGCCCCGGAGGGAGACGTTCCACTGACAGTCACACTTAAGCCCGGCGACGTGGCCAATCAGCACCGGGAGGATGTGGAACTTGACGTCACCGACGGCGCGGTGGAGGTACGCACCGCTCTCATGGGCGACGTGAACTCCGACGGCAAGGTCAACTCCAAGGACGGCCTCAAGCTCAGCCAGCATCTGGCCAGGTGGAACGTGCCCATGACCGCCGCCGAACTGGCCGCCGCCGATGTGGAAAAGGACGGGGAGGTCAACTCCAAGGACGGTCTCAAGCTCAGTCAGTACCTTGCCCGCTGGGACGTATCCATTCAGAGCGCGGTTTCGCCCATGACCGCCGGCGGAAGGATAGCTTTTGCCGTTGACAGCGTGTCCGGTTCGGCCGGCGATTATGTGGACGTGCCTGTGCGCATAACCGCCAACACCGGAGCCGCCACCTTCTATCTGGAACTCCATTACGACAAGACCGCCCTCACTCCCGTTTTAATTACCAAGGGCTCGGCCCTTACCGACGGGAGTCTCACCAGCAACATTCAGCAGGACGGAGGCGACTACGACTTTGTGACCGCCTACTGGGTAAACCCCGCCAATGTCTCCGCCGAGGGAGTGGCCTTTACGGTTCGCTTCAAGGTGGCGGACGGGGCGTCGGGCAGTCTTCCGGTGAATCTGGAATATTATGAAAACGACCCTCCGTTGACCCAGGGCTTTGAGGAGCTTCGAGTGGAGACCGTGGGCGGAGTGGTGACGCTGGAAGGGCCGACCTCCGGCGGCGGAGACTATACTGTCAACTCACTTACGGCGGAAAGCACCGGCTCCACCGTCAGGCTTAAGGCTCAGACCACCAAAAATTCCGCCATCTCCGGCGAGGACGCGTTTGTTATAGCCATGTACAAGAACAATGTGCTGATGGATATGCTGTTCATCGAGGCGGAATTTGCTCAGGGCCAGACCGTAAGTCTCGGCGGAATGATGGCATATGTGCCCGGCGCGGTATACAAGGCCTTTGTCTGGGACAGCCTTGACAGCATGACCAGCCTGAGCAACACGGCGGAAAAGCAGTTATAATATTAAATAGG
>CANRJP010000154.1 GCA_947630975.1 uncultured Clostridia bacterium | reverse complement strand
ATTATGGTCATGCTTTCCGGTATGAGCGTTTTTGCGGCGCATCCCGCCACCATCGGCGCGGAGGAAGTCAGCACCGCTTCGGATCTTATAGTGGTTAAGAAGCCGGAAACCAACAATTCTGCCACGACAAAAACCACTTACGGCGTCACCGGTACCGGTAAGAACGGCGTCAGCGTCGCTTACTATAAATACGACGGAAGCGCCTATACGGCGATTCTCAACGGCGACGGCGAGGCCGCCCAGACCAAGATCGGCGCGGCGAAGGTATTTTACAAACAGATGAGCCTTGTCGAGGGACACAACAAATTCGCGGTTCGGGCCGAGTATAAAGGCCTCAGTCAGGTGGTATACTTTGATATAAACCTGCTCAAGCGCGAGGTTCTGGACAATGTGAACAGCTTTACATATGACGTTCAGTCCATCTTCACGGGCTGGATCTGATGTACAGTATAATACTAATCCCTGATAAAAAGCACCAAATCTTTTCGGTGTGATTTGCGCAGGACATTGTTGTCCTCCTTGGCGGGCGACAGCCCGTCTGCGTCGTCCGCCTCGTCCTGCACAAATCATTCTCGAAAATCTATGTGATGTTTTTATCAGGGATTAGTATAAGGGAAACGGGGGCGGCGCGGTTCGCCCCCAAATTTTTTGAAAAAAGGGCCGGTGACAGAATGTTCAAGGAACGCGTTAAAACCACGGCGACGATCCTTCTTTTCGTCAATTTAATAGTGCTCACCTGTCGGCTCTGGTTCGGCGGCGGACTCATGCGGGAGGAGATCTCCGACTTTGCCCGGAGCCTGCCCGTTGTGGGACGGCTTTTTCATGACGAAAAGATTTCCATTCCCCGCGAAATGCTCAGCCGTCCCCGTAAGATACTGATAAACGACGGTTCGCTGTGGATAGCCTACTACAACACGGATCTGGCCTTTTCTCCCATAGAGAACCGCACCGGCCAGATAATTCGGGCCTTTCTTCGGGGCGAGACCGTCAGCAGCAAGCCCGTCTCCTCCCGTGAGTGGCAGGCCGCCATCGAAAACGTGAGTATATATGTGGAAATGCCCATAGCCTATACCACCGGTATGCTGTGCTCGGTTATGGGCGTGGACGGGGAGAACGCTCCCAAGGATATATCGGCCATACGGGATTTTGTTATCCTGCCCTCCACCGGGGACACCGGAGTGTTTCTTCTTGTGCGGGACGCCTATGACGGCGATAACGCCCGCATCTATCAATTCCCCCGTGAAAGCTTCAGCCTCCCCGCCGGAGATTTGGCCATATACACCGAAAACAACACCGACTATTACGAGCCGGCATTCAGCACGGGCGTGGAGCCGGAGGGCGCCTCGCTCGACCCGATGGTTCTGTTTTTCGACAGCCGCCCCGTCACCGCCGACCTTATCCCCGCCGACCCCATAGCCGCTCCGGAGGCGGCGCGGCGGGTGCTCGGAGGGTTTTTCAAGAACGTGGACACCGCCGGCAGCTATGAGGACAGCGGCGTCAGCGTGTTTGTGGAAAACGACGGCGACGCCCGCATTTACCCCGGCGGCCTGTTTGAGTACAGGGCGGTGGAGGACAAGGGCGTCGAGCTGACGGAATCTTATTCCTCGTATTATGAAACGGTGAACTCCGCCATCAGCTTTGCCGAGGAGCTGTGGAGCCGTATCAGCGACCAGCCCCTTTCCGTGCTGGTAAGCAGCGACCTGACCCAGGACGGCGGACGGATACACATCACCATGGACTATTATCAGAACGGCCGCCCCGTGGCCGTGGAGCTCGGCGGCGGGGGCTTCGAGCCGATGGATCACGGCATCGAGATGGATATAGAGGACGGAAAAATAGTCTCTTACCGTCAGCTTTTCCGCAGCTACTATTCTTCCGGAACGTCGGCCCTTAAGGGGGACTTCGTGGACGCTCTGGACTATTTTGTCAAGGAGTTTTCCCCGCTGGAAAATCCGGTCATAACCGACATTTACATCGGCTACATGGATCGGGGCGGCTCCGGGCCGCTGAGCGCCCGATGGCTGGCGGAGCTGAGCGGAGACAGCCGTATATACGACTATGATGGCGGCGAGACCGCGGAAAACGCCGAAACGGATAACCTCCCGTCCCCGCCCGTCGGTGAGGAGGTGGGCACATGAGGTGGTCAACGGTAAAAAATCTCATGCTGGGACTTCTCATTTCCATGAATATTTTCATGATAGGCGCCTCGGTGCTGAAACGGGTCAACAGCGAACGGATCCCGCCTCTGGTGGCGGCGGCGGCGGTGGACGCCCTGAACAACAACGGCATTGACTGCGACCCGTCTCTCCTGCCGGACCGCTATCTCACGGTGCGCACCTTCAGCGGGGAATTTCCCACGGCCATCAAGCTGTCCCGTATGTTCTTCGGTGAGGAGCTCGCCTTCCAGACCGAGGGACGGACGCTTATCGCCCGTCAGAACGGGGCGGAGCTGCGGGCGGAGGACACGCGCTTCACTTTTACCGGCCCCGGCGAACCCGTAAACGCCGATGAAAAGGCTCTGCGCCGGGCCATGAAAAACCTTGGGCTGGATATGAGCCGTGCCGAATACGCCGGAAACGGCGAGTTTGTGTTCGTCTGGGACGGAAAGCCCGTTTTCGGTATGTACCTCCATGCCTCTTTGAGCGAGGATGGAAGCGCGGCCTTTGTGGAGGCCAGTTGGCCCGACGTAAGCTTCGCCGACCGGCGGCGGGCCGGCATCAGCATAATCGACCATATTCCCGAAATGCTGGAGCTTTTCCCCGGCGGCGGCAGGATAGAAGCTTTGGAGGCCGGATATACTCCGGTACGCGACGACAACACCGAGACCTACTCCTTCGAGCCGGCCTGGCGGGTGACGATGGACGACGGACGGTCGGAGATCATAAGCTGACGTTATTCAACGCTCACCTTGTCCCCTCCGCAGCGGCGGAGACGGCGCACCGTGGCTCCGGTCATGCTCTCGTCCATTGTGACGGTGAAGAGCCAGCGCCAGTCCGGGCCGCTTCGGGCGGCTTCGAGGTCAAAAAAGCCTCCCACTATGGCTCCGACGACCGAACCGCTCACCAGTCCGGCCATGGGCCCCATGCTGGAGATAAAGCCCATGTTTTCCAAAAGCGCCGCGCCCAGACCCAGCACCGTTCCGGCGGCGGCGCCCACCGCCATGCCCGACAGAGTGTTCTTGCCCGCGAAGGCGGCGGGCACCTCCGCCCGGCAGACCCTGATTTTGTCCGCCTGCGCCCCGTTTTCGGCGGCGGCGGAACGGGCGGCTTCGATCTCCTCCGTGGTGTCAAAGAGGGCTGTTATGACTTTTTCCATTTGATTTCATATCCTTTCACTTGTAATAAAGGCGGTACCGAGCGGTACTCCTTTTGTATATTATTTTTCCCGCGCGAAAAATTATTCCCGAGGTGATAACGTGAACAAAAAATTTATCTGTCTTGTTGCCGCCGGACTGGCGCTGGCCGCCGTGGCGGGCTGCGGCGAGAAAAAGGAAATGCCCGAAAATATCATTTCATATAAGGAAAAGGAAGGCTCGGAGCTGGTGCCCGTCGAGGGAGTGGAGTCGGGCGGCAGCGTGGCCGAGGCCGGGCCGGAGGACAAGGCTCTGCCCACCGCCGACGAGCTGGGAGATTATCAGGAGGTGTTCATGGAGGGCGACATAATCGACGACCACACCAAAGGCGGCTGGGTGGTGGCCGTCAGCCTGAACGGCATCACCGTAAACACCTATAACGAGCTGACTACCTATGCTTTTGACGGCGACGCGGCGGGCAACGCCTCCCTCCTCAAGCCCGGCGACGCCGTGCTCCTGTCCTGGTATGCCGCCGAGGACGGAACCAATGTGGTATACGAGCTTGGACGGGTGAGAGTGGAGGACGAAGCCCTGACGAGGGACGAGATAGTGGATATGTATAATCAGGCCAACGCCGCTCAGGGCGGCGGAACGGAGACGGACGCCGATGAGTAGGGTGAATGTTGTTGGCGGCGGCCTTGCGGGCTGCGAGGCCGTGTGGCAGTTGGCACGGCGGGGAATAGACGTGCGGCTTTACGAGATGAAGCCGACGGCCTTTTCTCCGGCCCACTCCAACCCCGATCTGTGCGAGCTGGTCTGCTCCAATTCTCTCAAGGGCAACGGCCTTGACAACGCCTGCGGCCTGCTGAAGGAGGAAATGCGCCGCATGGACAGCCTTGTCATCGCCTGCGCCGACGCCACGCGGGTTCCCGCCGGAGGGGCGTTGGCCGTGGACAGGGACAAATTTGCCGCCCTTGTCACCGAGCGGATCCGGGGGCTGCCGAATGTGGAGATAATCGACGGCGTAGTCGGGGAGCTGCCCGAGGGCATAACCGTAATAGCCACAGGCCCCCTGACCCACGGCGGAATGAACGGCGTTATCGCCGACCTCACCGGCGGTGGGGGTCTGCACTTTTACGACGCGGCGGCTCCGGTGATAACCGCCGAAAGCGTCGACGGCGAAAAGACCTATCTGGCCGCCCGGTACGGCAAGGGCACGCCGGACTACATAAACTGCCCCATGAACAGGGAGGAGTACGACGCCTT
>CANRJP010000153.1 GCA_947630975.1 uncultured Clostridia bacterium | reverse complement strand
TTTGAAAGGACAGATGGTTTTGGCTAAGAGATCCTACGGCAACGAAAGCATAACCATGCTCAAAGGCCCCGACAAGGTTCGCAAGCGCCCCGGAGTTATCTTCGGCAGCGACGGGCTTGAGGGCTGTGAGCACAGCGTTTTTGAAATAATAAGCAACTCCATCGACGAGGCAAAAGAGGGTCACGGCAGCGTTATCGAGGTGGTGCGCTACGCCGACAACTCCATCGAGGTCATCGACCACGGCCGGGGCTGCCCCGTGGAGTGGAACGCCAGAGAGCAGCGCTACAACTGGGAGCTGGTGTTCTGCGAGATGTACGCCGGCGGCAAGTACGACAAGGGCGAGGACGAGAGCTACCTTTACTCTCTTGGCCTCAACGGCCTCGGTCTCTGCGCCACCCAGTTCGCCTCGGAATATATGGACGTGGTGATACACCGTGACGGGTACGAGTACAAGCTCTTTTTCCAGAAGGGCGAGAACGTGGGCGGCCTGTTCAAGGAGGAAAAGAAGTACCGCGGCACCGGCACCTCCATAAAATGGAAGCCCGACCTCGAGGTCTTTACCGACATAGAAATACCCCTTGAATTCTTTCAGGACAGCCTTAAGCGTCAGGCCGTGGTGAACGAGGGCATAACCTTTAAGCTCACCTACCACGGGGACGGGGGCGTCCAACGGTTCGAGTACAAATACGAGAACGGCATCGTCGACTACGTCAACGAGCTTATCGGGGACAAGGCCCTGAACTCCACCGCCTTTTACAGCGGCGAACGCAAGGGCAGCGACCGGTCGGATATGCCCGAGTACAAGGTGAAGATAAGCTTCGCCTTCGCCTTCTCCAACGAGGCGCAGCGGATAGAGTACTATCACAACAGCAGCTTTCTCGAGCACGGCGGCGCTCCGGAAAAGGCCGCAAAAAGCGCCTTTGTCTCCGCCATCGACGCCTGGCTCAAGCAAAATTCCAAGTACAATAAAAACGAGAGCAAAATAACCTGGAACGACGTGGCCGACAGCCTTGTGCTGGTGACCAACTGCTTCTCCACCACGGTCAGCTACGAGAACCAGACCAAGAAAAGCATCACCAACAAGTTCATTCAGGAGGCCATGACCGACTTCATTCGCCACAGCCTGGAGGTATATTTCATCGAAAATATCCCCGAGGCCGAGCGCATCGGCGCCCAGGTGCTGCTGAACAAGCGGAGCCGCGAGACCGCCGAAAAGACCCGCACCAACATGAAGAAGAAGCTGGGCGCCGCTATGGACGTTACCAATCGGGTCAAGAAGTTTGTGGACTGCCGCAGCAAGGACGTGAACGAGCGGGAGCTCTACATAGTGGAGGGCGACAGCGCCAAGGGCAGCGTGGTTCTGGGCCGGGACGCGGCATTTCAGGCGGTCATGCCCATCAGGGGCAAGATACTGAACTGCTTTAAGGCCGACTATGACAAAATTTTCGGCAGTCCCATCATAACCGACCTTATAAAGGTGCTGGGCTGCGGAGTCGAGGTCAAGACCCGCGCCAACAAGGAGTTCGCCGACTTCGATCTGAGCAATCTGCGCTGGAACAAGATAATAATATGCACCGACGCGGACTTCGACGGCTACCACATCCGCACTCTTGTCATAACCATGATATACAGTCTCATGCCCACCCTGATAAAGGAGGGCAGAGTCTACATCGCCGAGTCGCCCCTGTTCGAGATAAATTATAAGGACAAAACCTACTTCGCATACAACGAAAAGGAAAAGGCCGAGATACTCTCCAAGCTGCCGGACAAGGGCGTGGACATACAGCGCAGCAAGGGCCTTGGCGAGAACGAGCCGGAGATGATGAGCCGCACCACCATGAACCCCAAGACCCGCCGCCTAATCCAGATAATGCCCGAGGAGGCCGAGGCCACGGCGGCCATGTTCGACCTGCTTTTGGGGGACAATCTTGCCGGGAGGAAGGACTTCATCGCCGAAAACGGCAGCAGATATATTGATTTGACGGACGTCTCGTAAGGAAATGAGGAATAAATAATGCAGTTATCTTGATGATGTGACTGTTCCCGCTGCGTAACCTAAACTCCGTAGTGGCGCCCATTGGGCGCCCGCCATAAAACGTTCATATTGACAACGATAACGGCGGCGGCACGGAGACTGCCGCCCTGCGGGCAGTGCTGGAATATTTTGGGGCCTTTACGGCGGTAAAATGGGAGGGCCGTCCTTGCGCCGGAGTGCTATGTGGAGGGCAATTCGTCATTGATGTTTGCAATTCGGTTTTTTATGAAATTCTACAGAACAACGCCGACGTAGTGTCGGCCTATGAGACCGCCCGGGAAATTGACGGTAAAACCAAGATGTTCGTATTGAATTAACAGAGGAGGAATTTTTATGGAAAAAATCTTAAGACGTGTGCTGACAATTCTGCCCGCCGTTCTGCTTCAGCTTATATGGCTGCTGGTGCTGTTCAAGTGGCTGGCCCCCTGGGCCGTGGTGATAAACGGCGTACTGGGCGTGCTGGCGCTGCTCTTCGTTTTGTACATCATAACCAAGCAGGACGAGGGTACATACAAAATACTGTGGCTGCTGGTAATTCTGACCTTCCCTCTGCCGGGAGCGCTGCTGTATCTGCTCTTCGGCAACAAGCGCACCACAAAGCCCCTGAAAAAGCGGCTGGACGAGGTAAGGCCCCTGCTGCCGGCGGAGCCTGACTACACCACGCCGCTGTACGAGGCCCTTTCCGTGGAAAATAAGCGCATGGCCCAGACCTTCCGGACGGTACAGAACATTACGGGCTACCCCCTGCGCATCAACCGCGGCGCCGAGTATTACCCCCTGGGCGACGACCTTTTCCCCGTAATGCTGGAGGAGCTGGAAAAGGCGGAGCGCTTCATCTTTGTGGAGTATTTCATTATCGAGAACGGCCGTATGTGGAACTCCATGGTAAAAATCATGAAGCGCAAGGCCGCCGAGGGCGTGGACGTGCGGGTCATGTACGACGATTTGGGCAGCATTTCCACCTTTACTAAGGAGTCCGCCAAAAAGCTCCGGAAAAAGGGCATAAAATGCGAGGCCTTCAATCCACTTGTCACCGTGAAGGGCACTCTCAACTACCGCGACCACCGCAAGATGCTGATAATCGACGGCAAGGTGGCTTTCAGCGGCGGCGTAAATCTGGCGGACGAATACATCAACCATGTTGAAAAGCACGGCCATTGGAAGGACATCGGCTTTAAAATAACCGGCGAGGCCGTGGGCAATTACACCCGTATGTTCGCCGAATTTTGGAACGCCTTTACATGGAATGCCATTTCCGGCGGCACCGTGCCCGAGGAGTACCTTATCACTCCCCACGACGAGTCGGACGAGGGGGACGGCCTTATTCTCAGCTACTACGATTCGCCCGTGCGGGCCGACGCGGTCAGCAACGAGCTTTACATCGACCTGCTGTCCCAGGCAAAGGAGAGCGCCTGGTTCTACACGCCCTATCTCATGCCCGGCGACGCCCTGACCGAGGCCTTTGTCCGCGCCGCCCGCCGTGGAGTGGACGTGCGCATAATCATGCCCGGCGTCCCCGACAAAAAGCTGGTTTTCCGTATGTCACGGAGCTTTTATCCCGTGCTTTTGGAGGCCGGCGTAAGAATATACGAGTACAGTCCCGGCTTTGTCCATGCCAAGGCCTGCGTTATCGACGGCGCAGTCGGCACGGTGGGCACGGTCAATCTGGACTACCGCAGCCTTTTCCTTCACTTCGAGAACAACTCCCTGTTCTACAAGGCAAGCCTGCTCAGCGATTTGCAGGAGGATTTCAGTGCCACCATGCGTTCCAGCGAGGAAAAGACCCTGCAAAATATCGGTCACGGCCTGTTCAAGTGGATAGTGGACGGTGTGCTCCGGATATTCGCGCCCTTGTGCTGAAAATTGGGAATCCAAATTCCGGATATAGGTAAATATAGTCGCAATAACTCAATCTGTCATTCTGTCAAAACTTCGTAAACGCCTGCGGCGTTGTTTGTCGCAATTACTTTTATACTATGTACTTTTGCGCGGCAAAAGTACCAAAAGCGCCGGACAGGGATCCCACAAAAACGGTGAAGCCGTTTTTGTGGGAAAGGAGGAACAGCGAGGTGAGCCGCGTTTCGATTTTACAAATCGAAACGTGCGATACCGAGTTCGTGACGACGCTTCCAAGCCCCCGGACCCCCAATGGCGCTAAAGAGGGCCTGCGGGCCCCCTTTAGAATTCCCCGGGATAATTCATCAGCGAAGCGTTGCGGGTTGTTCCCGCGAGAGCCGATGTGTTAGCGGCGAAAAAGGAGGCGGCCCGCCATGATGAGCGGAACACATATAGTTATCGGCGCGGCGGCGGCGCTGCTGACCCTTATCGCCGCGGCTTATGCGGTGAAATTGACGTAATAAAAAATACGCCCTTTCGAGCGTATTTTTTTAATATATTATACTAATCCCAATTAAAAAAGCGTCTAATAAAGCCTTCCCCTTTGAGGGGAAGGGGGACCGCTTGCGGTGGATGAGGTGTAGGATGCGAAGCATCCGTTATACGTTTACGGTTATACTAACGCCGCCTACGGCGGCTACACCTCATCCGTCGGCTTCGCCGACACGGCGAAAAGTCAAGCAAGTGCAACATAAATTTCAGCGGGTGATTTCCAGTTAAGGCACTTACGGGGACGGTTATT
>CANRJP010000152.1 GCA_947630975.1 uncultured Clostridia bacterium | reverse complement strand
CGCAGATATGACGGTCACACCGAATACATCCACCTCGGCAAGGAAGTCGTTCTGCTGCCTTATTCGGACGACAACAAGTTTATCGCTCTGGGAGTGGTGATGTGAAAAACACCTTTGATTTTGACTTTAAGGCCGGAGAGTTTCGGCTGAAAAACCGTAATCCCATGGTTCTGACCGGGGCGGACGCTCTCAAGCTGTGGATAGAAAAGTGCATCCGCACCCAGCTTGGACGCTACTCTATTTACGCCGGCGCCCGGTACGGAGCGAACATTGAGGATTTGGTAATCGGTAAGTCGTACAGGATAGACTTCGCCGAGTCGGAGCTGCGCCGGGAGCTTGAGGAAGCCCTTCTCCAAAACGGGGACATATATCGGATGGAGAGCTTTTCCACGGAAAAGCGGGGCTCGGAGCTTATCGTGCGCTTCACTCTGCTGACGGCTTACGGCGAGGTCAGGGAGGAGTACGCCTATGACGCTTGAGGAAATACTTGAATACTTATTTCCCCGTTACCCTGCCCGGCCTGACCGCCGTGGAGAACATACCGGGGGCTACAACGCCGAGGGAGACGGCGACCTCCTCGAAAGATATATTGAAAAGGTGTCCGGCCCAACGCCGGCGGCAACAAGTATCACTATGCCCAAACAAAAACGGAACCATTCGGCTCCGTTTTTGTTTGGCTCGGGCCGTCCTGTGGTCGAGGCAGAACGGCCTTGTGCCTGTAATTTAAGGAAGAAATTATAACCACGCTTTCTTTCTGCTCGGTTCTCCGGACGGCAGCTTCCTCGCGCATACCGCCTTTATTCTGTCCGACTCCGCTGCAGACGGGCGAATCAGGGATGGCTTCACTTCGGAAAGCGGCGGTTAACTGTGTTATGTGGCGCGGGCCGTAACCGGCCACGCTCGATCCGCATGGGGTCGCCGCAATTATGGGAAAACGGCTCCCGGCGGGGGAAATAGTTTAGTTAGAGAACCCCTTCCACTGCTTGAAATCATTGGATACATCTGAATCATTCAAAATGTTGGACGAATACTTAGAACCCATATCTCCGCTGGGAGCAAGATCCATAATGCTATTAGCTGTGGAAAGCTGCTTAAGCTCAATAATTGGAGCTTTAAATTCTTTTTTCATTTCAATCAGCCTCCTATTCTTACAGTTCAGGAACAAAGTTCACATCGGCGTCAACACCGTTGGCTTCAAGTTCCTCTATCAAAGTTTCTACAAATTCAATGTTTACGCTGTCAAGGGACAGAGTTACGGCGTCCTGAGTTTCAAAATTGCTGCTGTCATTAGACAGTGTAACTTTGCTTCCTTCAATATCGATCTTCATGTACTGGTAAACGGCAGCTACGCCACTATCAACTGTATCGGGAGCAACTTCCTTAGCTTCATTTCCAACAACAATATTTCCATTGGTCGCCGTAAAGCCTATGCCGTAGCTGAAAATTGTTCCGTCAACAGTAACTACCTTAGTATCGTTGTCATAGGTCAATACATTTGTAACGTCAGAGGGAAGAGAGTTAGCTTCGGACAGGTAAATTCCTCCTGTGGCGATAACCTTATTGATGGCGTCTTGCTTATCTTTTGCAACGCCTGTGGCATCTTTCAGAGCCGCAACAACAAGACTATAGATGCTGGCCGCTTCCTCTTCGCTCTTTATGGCCGCAGCCTCGGCAGCAGTGGTGACAGCCGTAAAGATACGGTTGGTGTTTGCAGTGTCAACGGTAACACTGCCCGTAAATGTCTGAGCGTCGCCTTTTTCGGGAGTGACTACGAGGTTATCGCTTTCACTGTTGGCCTTAAAGTTGATAAAGAATTTGCCGCCTTCACTGTCAAATCCAAGCTCGGGAGTGGGTGCGGTGGGTGTATCAACGGACAAAATCTGCAATCCTTCTGCCGCTATACCGTACAATGTGTGATTAGCATCGGCAAGAAGCACTACTTTGCCGGTTTGACCGGCGGCAGCCTTGATCTTCGCAGCGTCAAGTACTATCTGTACTTTTTTCTCGTCCTGATCGTTGCCGCTATCCTTCTCAATTCCGGCAACCTTATTACCATCGATCATTGCCGCTATAAGGTCCGTTTCGTTCACATCCGTGAGGTCAATGTTCTTAAACGTGTCAACGCTTATCGCGTAGAATGTAACCGCATCATTGTTGCCATCGTTAATATGCCATCTTACCTGAGTGCCGTCGAGTACAAAATTTTCTTTCGAGGTATCCACATCAAGTATAGCTATACCCATGCGGTCGTGTGTACCGGCATCTCCCCAGTTCATAGCGGCAAAGGTGTCATAACCCTTGTACTTATGATTGTCGGTAACATCATTTGTCAAAAGGTTACCTTTTTGAACGGTAAAGGCCTTAAGCTCGGTAAGCGCAACATCCGCCTTTCCATCGGCTATTTCAACCGCTGCGGGTTCATTACCTGTGGTATACCATTTGCCCTCGTTTCCAAGGAACATATTTGCATCGGGAGTGTAGGTTGTCGCATCATTTGGTACTTCCACATTTTCAACAGACTTTACGGTAACGCCGTCGGCCTGATAATTTACGGTAATCTTTTGGGCTTCTATACGTTCAATCTCATAAAGCGCCGCATTGTCAACCCATGTGTTGCTTGACCATGCGTTGCAGAACTGAATGGTCGTTGCGTTGTCCGGAGCCTTAAGCAAATATTTCTTTGTAACCCATTCGTTCGCCGTAAAGTTGTTAAACAGGAAATCGCCGGTCTCGCACAACCCATCACCATTTGATGTAACTACAATATTTGTTGAAAGGCAATTATCAGCAGTAGGATTCAATTTATTGCCGCTGGCATCAAAGAACCAAATGCCGCCGTTATTATTGGCGTTTGTCTCTTTCATCATGTCGATAACAAAGATGTATGTCTTGCCGCCTTGTATAGCCCAGCGAGTGCCGATAGAAGAAGTGCTGGCGCTTCCGTCGCTCGATTCGGCGTGGCTATCCTTAAGAGCCTTAGTTTTATCGCCGTTATCGCTTATGGGGAACCATTCTGTATTGAGCAGAGAGTAGGCGCCATTTGTCCAGCCGGCTGTGCCATAGCTGAAATCACCATTGAAAATAAGGTTTTTAGCCTTACCGTCCGCTTTTACGATTTGATAGGGCATACCATTCTTATCCTTAAGGTCATCCTCGGTAATATCTCCGTCTCTATTGTAAACATCAGCCGGTGTGCCGTTTATTTTCAGGTTTTCCACCTTGAAATCTTCCTCTTCGGCATCGTTGCTGCCGTTGCGGAAAATCATAAAGGTGTCAAGCGTGTCAGCCCCAGTATAGCGATACGCCAAAGCATCAGTTGTTGCAAGTACCTCATTGCCGCCATCCTTCTTTGTCATGGAAGCGGTGTAAGTGTGCGCAACAGTGTCTGTCTCAATCGTCACTGAGTAAGTAGTATTTAACTCAGCTTCGACATCGGTACTCCAATTTCCACCATTACGGAAAGCTAATTTAAATGTGTCGTTTTTGCTGCCATGAGGCTGAAGGCCTATGGCGCTGTCGCCGAAACTGGGAACATTACCATAGCCGGTGTAGCTGCCCTGTCCTAAGCCTATAAAGAAAGCTCCGGGGTCATCAGTAGCCATAACATTAGTGTTATACGTTACATCAAAAGTTATGGTAGCGTTTCCGGTTATAGGCGTAAAGTTTACCGTTGCATGAGTTTTACCCCATCCTTTTAATACCGCGTCGGCACTGTCATAAACAAGCGACGATTCCTCCGCGCTTGCCGTGAGCCCGAACATGGGCACTACTGTCAATACCATAGCCAAAACTACGGCCAATGACAGAACCTTTTTGATTCTCATTTTTTGTTACCTCCTTAAAATTTCACTAAAAAATAAATTTGCATTTCATGTGAACTTCATATAAGGAATGTTATCGGAAGTAAATTATGCCGCCGTATCGGCAAATTATATAACACGGCAATGGAAATCAGGAAATAATTGTTAGAGTTGCACAATTATCCTCGACAATTTTGTACATTATAGCCAAGGGAAAGTTATTGACTTTTGTGTGGGAAAAGTAGTATAATAAGACTAAGAAATTTCATGTGCGGATATTTGGAAACCGCGAAGAAAGGCCGAATCAAGCCGGATTTGCCCGGTTGTCGGCACAGAGGTCGACTGTAAAGCCAGCCTTGGAGCAATGATTGGCCGTAGGTTTTTACTTCCGATAGCATTCCTTATCAGGCACTAAGGCAAAAGCCAACGCCGCAAGGACAATTTGACGCACGCCTTAACAAACACACGTTCATGTTTGTCCCAAAATAAAAAGAAAAGGGCGCAAATCAGCGCCGCAATACGAAAAGCCGCTCAAATGAGCGGCTTTTCGGTGTTTCAAAAAATAAAAAATTTGCGCGGATTGCACCGTGAAAAAATAAAAAAACCGGCCGATTTTTCGTCGGCCGGCGGGCGAATATTCTGCAAAAACGGAAAATGTATATCAAAAACCTGTTTTAAGATTTTATCTTAATTTATGCATCGGTTTTACGACAAATCATTGTGATAACGCCGTAAAGCTCGATATAACGTGCCTATGCATAATGATATACACAAATTCTTTTGATATTATACCATAAGGAATATAGCTTGTCAAGACGTTCAGGTTAAAATTTTATGGAAATTTATATGAAAATCCCAACTTTCAGCATATTTTTCAAAGAATAAAAAAATAAGCCGT
>CANRJP010000151.1 GCA_947630975.1 uncultured Clostridia bacterium | reverse complement strand
CTGCCCTTATGGTGAATTTCCTTTTATATTGCACTTGTTGCACAAGATTATACGAACTCCCTACCTGTTCCCGTACATCCTCTCATAATACTTCTGATACTCCCCGCTGATGATGTTCTCCCACCAGTCGCGGTTTTCGAGGTACCACTGTATCGTTTTCTTTATCCCGTCGGCAAACTTCGTCTCCGGCAGCCAGCCAAGCTCGGTGTGGATTTTCGTGGGGTCGATAGCATAGCGCAAGTCGTGACCCTTGCGGTCGGTGACGTAGGTTATCAGACTTTCAGGCTTGCCAAGCTCCTTACAAATAAGTTTCACAATGTCAATGTTCTTCATCTCATTGTGGCCGCCGATGTTGTAAACTTCACCCACACGGCCTTTATGGATAATGAGGTCTATGGCCTTGCAATGATCCTCAACATACAGCCAGTCACGGACGTTCTCGCCCTTGCCGTAGACCGGCAGGGGCTTATCGTTCAGCGCATTTGCTATCATCAGCGGAATGAGCTTTTCCGGGAAATGGTATGGGCCGTAGTTGTTGGAACAGCGGCTTACCGTCACAGGCAGGCCGTATGTTCTATAATACGCCATAACCAACAAGTCAGCCGCGGCCTTGGAACTGCTATAGGGTGAGCTGGTGTGTATGGGCGTTTCTTCGGTGAAAAACAGATCCGGCCGGTCGAGCGGCAGGTCGCCGTAAACCTCATCGGTGGAAACCTGATGATAACGCCGTATGCCGTACTTTCGGCAGGCGTCCATCAGCACGGCGCTCCCCATTATGTTTGTTTGCAGGAAAATCCCGGGGTCTTCTATCGAACGGTCAACGTGGCTCTCCGCCGCAAAGTTGACGATAATGTCCGGCTTTTCTTCCTCAAACAGCTTGTAAACCGCCTCACGGTCGCAAATGTCGGTCTTAACAAAGCGGAAGTTTGGCTCGTTTATTATCGGTTCAAGCGTGGACAGATTTCCCGCGTAAGTCAATTTGTCAAGACAGATTATGCGATAGTTGGGGTGTGCCTTAAGCATATAAAATATAAAGTTACTGCCGATAAATCCGGCTCCGCCGGTAACGATTATGGTCATGCTTATCCCTCCACCAATGACAACAGATATTTTCCGTAGTCGGTCATGCTTAGCTCCTCGCCGATTTTGCGGAGCTGCTCGCTGTCGATGAATCCCCGCCGCCATGCGATCTCCTCAATACAGGAGATGTAGAAGCCCTGCATTTCCTGAACGGTCTTTACGAAGCCGCCGGCCTTGTGCATACCCTTGGGCGTGCCCGTGTCAAGCCACGCCATGCCGCGCCCCATAAGGGTGACGCGGAGCTGCCCACGGCGTAGGTATTCGTTGTTTATCGCCGTTATCTCAATCTCGCCCCGCTCGGAGGGTTTTACGTTTTTTGCAATCTCCACGACATCGTTGTTGTAGAAGTACAGCCCCGGCACGGCGTAGTTTGATTTTGGATTTTTCGGCTTTTCCTCAATGGAAATGACCCTGTTGTTTTCGTCGAACTCCACCACACCAAAGGCCGTAGGATTTTTCACAGGGTAGCCGAAAATGGCCGCTCCGCTCGACTTCGCCTGTTCTTTTGCCTGCTCTAAAATGCCGGAAAAATGCTGTCCATAGAACACATTATCGCCCAGCACAAGACACACGCTGTCATTGCCGATAAAGCTTTCACCGATTATGAACGCATCAGCCAGCCCTCTTGGGGTCTCCTGCACGGCATATTCGATATGTATTCCGATGCGGCTGCCATCACCGAACAGATTTTTGTAGCCGTCAATATCCTGCGGAGTGGAAATTATCAGTACCTCTCGTATATTTGCCAGCAATAGCACCGACAACGGGTAATATATCAGCGGCTTGTCATATATGGGGAGCAACTGCTTTGACACCGAAATGGTGTTCGGATACAGCCTCGTTCCCTTGCCGCCGGCGAGTATTATGCCCTTCATCTCATCCCAACCTTTGTTTTATTTCTTCAAACTTTTCAAGCGCGTGCTCGATGCAGATATCCATGTTGTAGTATTTAAACTCGGCAAGACGCCCGCACAAAACAATATTGCCGTATTTATTTGCTTCTTCAAGATACATTTTATAGCGCCTTTGGCTGTCATCGGTAAGAACCGGGTAGTACGGAATATTCGCCTTTTGGTCATTCGGATCATATTCAAGCGGATATTCTGTCGCAATCATTGAAACAGGGATATCCTGATCAAGACCGTAGGTTATTTTCTTGTACTCAGTGCTGCGGGTATAGCCCGGCGCTTGAGGATAGGAAATAATCTCTTCGGGCAGTATGCTCTTTTTGTTTTCATACGTATAGCGGATATCAAGTGACCTATAAGGAAGTCTTCCGTATTTCAACCCCAAGAGTTCGTCTATGTTACCCGTAAAAACGAGCAGCTCAACATCTTCGCCGTCATAGGTAATGACGTGTTTTGTTTCTTCAAACCGGATATGTTCAAGAGCGTCGGTATTAAGCTTAAGCTCTATATTCGGGTGGTTAAGCATATTTTTAAATATCTCGCTAAAGCCCTTCTTGGGGAGATACTGAAAATCCTTATTGAGGTAACGCTCGTCAAAGCTCATGGCCATGGGGACGCGCTCGAGGACGCTTTTGTCTATATCCTCGGGATTAAGCCCCCATTGCTTGGCGGTGTAGGTGCGGTAGGCTTTCTCAAACAGGAGATTACCGTAGTCACGGACATCTTCGTCTTGACTGTCAATCAGCTCAAAAATCGGCACACGGTCGCGGCCGTAAAATTCCTTCCGCAGCTTTGCGAGAAGCAGCTCGGACTTTTTTGCCCCAACGAGCTGCTGCATGGTGCGGAAGTTGAACGGTAGGCGGACGTAATTTCCGTCAATGAAGCTGAGCAGTTTTGTGTCGTGTGGAAAAAGCTCGGCGTACTGTTCAAGAAACTCAATTATGAAATATTTGTTTGTGTTCAAGAAGTGCGGCCCGTACCTCTGCACGAGAATGCCGTGCTCGTCGTATTCGTCATACATATTCCCGCCGATGTGAGGGCGTTTCTCGATAACCTCTACTTTGCGTCCGCAGTCCTCGGCTATCTTCCGCGCGAGTATACTGCCGGAAAAGCCCGTGCCGACGATGATTATTTTACTCAAATTATATCCCTTCCTCTTTCAGCCACATTGCTGTCTTCATTATGCTCTCCTTAAAATCCGCCTTGCACTCAAAGCCCGTATCGTTGTACAGAGCGTCAAGGTCGATGAGCGAATAGTCCTTATTGTCCGTGTCTTTATATTCGCCGAATTTAAGCTCTATATTCGGGTTGACAATTTGTCCAAGCTCCGTCAGCAGTTCTCGAAAGGTCTTTAACTTCCGATGCCCAACATAGTAGCTCTTCAAATTTTTGCCCTTCTCCCCGATGCGGTAAAAAGCCTCGGCAATATCGTCTATGTATATCAGATCATACAGATTGTCGCCCTTTATCAGCTTAGGCGTTTGGCCGGTCAAAAGCTGGCGCATTACCACGTTGGGAAGCATCATCGAACGGTTGCCCTCGCCGTAGGCCATGGCGACAAGGCCCGCGCTGTATTCAATGCCGTTGTTGTAGGCAAGGGTCTTGCACACGACCTCCGCCACAGTCTTTGCTCCGGAATATATGCAGGTGTATCTCGGTTCAAAAACTTCGGAATTGAGGAAATTCTTTATCTCAAATTCATTGTAGGTACCGGCAAAGACAAATTTTTTACAGCCGATTTTTATGGCCTGCTCCATCGCCTCGCAGGCGTGCTTCGCATTGTCAAGCTGAAGCCGGTAATCCTTAAAAGCCTCGCCGAACACTCCCTGCCATGCGAAGTGATAAAACACATCTATATCGTCCTTTATCATATCGTGGAGCCGAAGATATTTTGAGAAATCCGCAATTACCGGCGCAAAGTTTTCACTTTTTATATGAGGCAAAAGAGCTCTTTCCGATATGTCAACGCCGTAAACTTTTACGCCCTCATCGAGCAACCTCCTTGTCAGTGCGCCGCCGATAAAACCTCCCGCGCCGGTCACAACAGCCGTTTTCATGCTCTTCACCTCAAATCAGAAATTTACGTCGCTGTCGCACAGCAACGGGGATTTTTTATCCTTTTCGGAAACGACGAAGCTGTCCGTCCCGTAGTCGATGCCAAGCTCCGGATCGTTCCAGCGGATTGCCCTGTCAAGCTCCGGGCAGTACAGCTCGTCCACCTTGTACTGACCCTCGACCTCGTCGGTCAAGGACATGGCACAATGGCCAAAGCCTTTGGGGATATATATCTGCAACTTGTTTTCCGCGCTCAATACGACGCTGACGTACTGCTTATATGTAGGCAAGTTTTTTCTCAGATCCACGGCGATGTCAAGCATACTTCCCTTTGTGCAACGCACCAGCTTTGCTTGAGCCTTGGGGTTGTTCTGAAAATGTACTCCGCGAATTGTTCCCTTTTTTGCGGAATAAAAGTGATTGTCCTGAACGAACTCGGCGGTTATGCCGATCTCGGCAAGAGTGCGCTTTGAGTACGACTCCATGTAGTAGCCGCGGTAGTCCTCGAAAACACGGGGTTTCAGCAAAAGCACGCCGGGGATTTTAAGCTCTGTGACCTCCATGTTCATTCTCCTTTCACGCTGTCCACCAGCTCGGCCTGCCTTAGCAGGGCCTTGTAGTTCTGCTTCCGTACATTTTCGTCGTTTACGCAGTTCACAAAATGCCCTATCGACTTTGCAAACGTGTCATCCGCGGGAAGCTCCACGGTTTCGGTGTCGTTCCCCACCGTGACGGTGGCCGTCGGCGTAAAGCCCGCCGGAGC
>CANRJP010000150.1 GCA_947630975.1 uncultured Clostridia bacterium | reverse complement strand
CACTCAATGCAAATACCATACCGAATATTTTCTTTTTTTGAGGAAATTGGTTCATATCTATTGACATCACAGATATTGTAAACCTACAGGTGTAAATTAACCTTGACATCTGATGAAAAATATGCTAAAATTAGTTTAACATATTTTAAGGCAATACCGCACAGAGATTGTACCCATATTGCCTTAAGTTTGGAGGATTACATATGAAAAAGGGGAGATTTCACATTGCGGCAGTTTGCATGGCAATGGTAATGTTTATTTTGGCCGTATCTTCGGGCTGTAAAGCGGCAGATACTAATATTAAGGCCGAGGACACCGTAGCCGTGACTGTAAACGGGAAAACCGTCAACAGCGATGTCGCCCCGGTGATAAAGGACGAACACACACTTGTGCCGGTGAGAGCGGTTTTTGAGGCTATGGGCGCAGACGTAAGCTGGGACGACGACACTTCCACCGCGATCTGCACTTTGAACGGCACAGAGGTAAGAATTACCGTTGGGGAGAAAGAGTTCCTTGTTAACGGTGAGAGCCGTGAGCTTGAGGTGCCGGCGGAAATCATTGACGGACGAACCATGATACCGGTTCGGGCGGTAAGCGAGGCCTTAAATTGTAACGTGGACTGGGACGGAAACACAAGAACGGTTATTATAAGTACGGACGGTTCGGGTGCGGAAACGAATGCGGAAGCGGGCGGAGGAACAAAAACCGCGAATATGTCGAGAATTGCCGGAGCTTATTATGACTTCCTCGACGGAATGGTTAATGAGTACGGTTCGGTTGGACAAGATGATATTGGCGCCGAAGGAATAACCGGAGTAGTTTCTGCGGAATTTATAGATTTTGATGCCAACGGAGTTCCGGAGATGTATGTAATTACCCAGTTGGAGAACCGATATGAATACCGTGAAAACATATACGCTTACGTTGACGGTCAAGTGAAATCTGTTTTGGAGAACTACACGGCTTCTGAGGAACACTCACAAGGTGATTTGGGCGACATAATCATAAAAACCGAGGGAGAAAAGAAGTACGTATGTTTTTATGACGGGTTGATACAGGATTGGGAGCTTGACGATTACACGGTCGTAATGAAAGAATTCAATGGCCGTGAGTTTGTGGATGCTTGTAAAGATGAGTGCAAATTTTACCTTGGCACATATGAGGAACTGGTCGATATGGGATATGATCCCGGCGTTATCAATGACCCGATAATTGAAGAATTGTATAATGAGTATTATGTGGAGTTACACACTGTGACACAGAATGGCTCAACGGAAATGCATTATAGCAAAGGAGATACCGAGAGGTCGTACTATTTAGAAGGACAATTACGTATAACGGAGCTTCTCGGTGTGCCGGGTTATTTCGATGATGTCAGAATTACAGCAGAGGAAGCTTTGAATACCCTTGCTCTTATGCGCGACAGTTCTTCCCTTGACTATGCCGCAGCGTATAAGACTGAACTGGAAAGTTTGGTAGACACCTATGGCATAGATAGGTATGAGGATCGCTACTGGTTATATGGCGAAGGACTGGTTAATGTCAAGCTTGTGGATTTCAATGCTGACGGAACGCCGGAGATGTTTGTATACTATAATGACGACGGTAACTGTGTAAGGGTATACACCTATAAAAACGGCCGAGCCGAGGTTGTTTACGAACTCAGCGACAGAGACTCAGAGGACGAGCTTTGTGTGAATATCCATGATTACGGAAATGAAAAACTGCTTTGCTATGAATATTCCAATAGGTATTACATGAGCAGAATAAACCCACATGAAACACATTCCACGTCCCATGCCATGCGTTTTAACGGAAATGACTTTGAGGAACTGTGCAGCATAAAGGAAATTTACGGTTTGGCGGAGACAAAAGATGATATTGCGGATTTAGACGGAGTAACAAATGAAGATTTGAAACATTTGCATAGTTTTTCGGGGTACGATGACGAAGAACTCTTAGGGTTAGGAAAAATAACCATTACCGAGAACGGAACGACAAAGGTATACTATTCGGAGTATTACGACAGGCTTACAGGCGAGCCTTTACCGGAAGATATTCCTCGTGACGAATTGATTAATATGCTTGAATCAGTTGACTGGGCGAGCTTTACCGGCATTCACGGAGACCACAATACGGAAGATTATCCGATAAATGTGGATATTGTGCTTGATAAGTTAAATACGTTATCCAACGTTTGATAAATCTGATAAAATAAACAAAACTGTGAATTCATGTGGAAGAACCGCCTTTTTCTTGCGAAAAGACGGTTCTTCTGGTTGCATACTTTTTAGTATACATCCAGCGCCATGGGGGCGCACCGTCCGCCGCACTGCAACAAATATAGACATAGGCCGCCCGTTTTTGGCGCCCCTTTTTGTGCATTTCGTCAATAAGAGAGTGTATTTCAGCAAGGATTGTCTGTTGAAATACCTTTTTTTATATTGTATAATTTAGATAATAGAAGAATTTTCCGGAACAGAAGGAGAAAAGAAGATGAAAAAAGGCGTAATTGCGGCCGCGGCCGCCTTTATTCTGACAGCGGCGGGCTATTCCGCCGAGGCTCGGGACTATGCCGCCTACCGTTCGGAGCTGGAGAACGTCCCAATCGGCACGGCGGCCGCCGAGGTTCGGGGCGAAAACGGGCCCGGCTTTTTGCAGGCCGACTATACGGTCAGCGTTCCCGCCGAGGGAATGTACAATATAAGCCTTGACTATGCCTCGGCGGAGAGCACTAACCGCTCCGTTTTGGTGGGCCTGAAGATAAATGGAGAATACCCCTTCGACGAGGCCGCCGAGACCGAGCTGGCCCGTGTACACCGTGACGGCGGGCCAATAACCGAGGACGAAAACGGCAACGAGAGAGCCCCTCATCAGGAGCCGGTCTACGGTGAACAGACCCAGATGCTGAAAAACACCTCCGGCTATTACAGCGGGGCATACGAGTTTTACCTTAAAGAAGGGGAAAACCTCATTACGGTCACTTCCGACGGGGCCGACTTCCGGCTGCTGGGCGTAAGGGTTACTCCGGCGGAACGGACGGCGGCCTACGGCGATTATGACGGGGCGGCAAGGGCTCCCTCCTCGGGGCAGCTCATAAAAATACAGGCCGAGAACGCCTCTCTCAAGTCCACATCCATGCTCTATCCCACCTATGACCGTATCAGCGCCGCCACCGAGGACTCCAGCGGCAAAAGGAACGACGCCGCCAAAATCAGGATAAACACCGCCGGCGGCGATATGTGGAAAAAGGCCGGCGAGTGGATGACCTGGGAATTTGACGTGCCCGAGAGCGGCTGCTACAGTTTGGGCATAAAATTCCGCCAAAACTATAAGGACGGCCTTTTCAACTGCCGCGACTTCTACATAGACGGCGAGCTGCCCTTTCGGGAAATGGCCGGTGTGACCTTCCCCTACGACAACGAGTGGCAGACCGCCGAGATAACCGACGGCGAGGGCGAGCCCTGCCTGATATATCTGGAAAAGGGAAGGCACGAGCTTAAGGCCGAGGTGTCCATGGGCCCTCTGGCCGACACGCTCCGGCGTATGAACGGGTGCGTACGGGAGCTGAACGACCTTTACTTGAAGATAATCATGATAACCGGCACCGATCCGGACAGCCATACGGATTTCTTTCTGACCGACAAGATAGAGGGCCTTGAGGAGACCTTGGCCGCCAACCGTGATAAGCTCCGTGCCGAACTGAAAAATATAGAGGCCGTCACCGGCGGCAGGGGCAGCGCCACCTCGGCGGTGGACACACTGGCCGTGCAGCTCGACCTCCTCTGTGACGAGCCCGAGGAGATACCCGCCCGGCTCTCGGCCTTTAAGAACAACATCAGCGCCCTGGGCACCTGGGTAATAGATATGCAGGAGCAGAAGCTCCAGCTTGACTATATGTATTTCCGTTCTCCCGACGTACCGGCTCCAAAGACCTCGGTGGGCTTTTTCAGCCGTATGTGGTACGGCATAAGACGCTTCTTCGCCTCCTTTGACGACAGCACCGGCGCCGTCAGCGGCAGCGGTTCCGGCAGCGGCGGTTCCGTCAAGGTGTGGCTCAGCGGAGCGGGCAGGGATCAGGCTCAGGTAATAAAAGACCTTATCAATGAGAGCTTCACCCCCGAAACCGGTATTCAGGTGGATCTTGAGCTGGTGCAGGGCAGCCTTATAGAGGCGACTCTGGCCGGAACGGGGCCGGACGCTGCCCTGCTGGTGGCGGAGGATCAGCCCGTGAATTTCGCCCTTCGCGGAGCCTTGCAGGATCTGAGCGTATTCGATACCTATAAGGAGGTCGAGGAGCGCTTCTACCCCTCGGCGCTGGAGCCGTTCCGCTTCAACGGCGGAGTTTACGCCCTGCCGGACACACAGGTGTTCGATATGCTGTTTTACCGAACCGACGTTTTTGAAAACCTTGGTATAAAGGCTCCCGACACCTGGGACGACTTCTACGACATACTGCCCGTCATTCAGCGCAGCAACCTTCAGATAACCACCGTGGATCTTTTCCCCACGCTTCTTTTCCAAAACGGCGGCTCCTACTACAACAATGCCCAAACCGCCGCCCTGCTGGACAGCGACGAGGCGATAAAGGCCATGGACACCTATACCGCCCTCTACCGTAATTACGGCTTTGAGGTAAAGACCGACTTTTACTCACGGTTCCGCAGCGGAGAGCTAATCATGTCCATACAGCCTTACCAGATGTACAACCAGCTCATCGCCGCCGCTCCGGAAATAAGCGGCCGCTGGGCAATGACCCCCATACCGGCCACAAAGACGGATAACGGCCTTGACCGCAGCGCCGGCAGTACCGTAACCGGCACCATAATGCTTAAGTCCGCCAAGGATCCCGAGGCGGCTTGGGACTTTATGGAGTGGTGGAGCCGTGACGA
>CANRJP010000149.1 GCA_947630975.1 uncultured Clostridia bacterium | reverse complement strand
GTCGGGCTTAAAGAAGGCTTCGCGGTACCGGCCTATAAACCTCCCAAGTCGCTGTCCCTTGTCCAGCAGACGAAACTTCGCCCACAGATCCATCAGGCCGTTTGACGCCGGCGTGCCGGTCAGCCCCACCATGCGCCTGACTCCCGGTCGTCCCGAACTGACATGGAAAAAGTATAGACTTGTACTCGTAAGAACGGGTTGGAAGTATATGCACGAGCCTATCCTCCGGGCGCGAAGCCTAAGCCGCCGGCGAGTATCATTGACAGAAAGAAAAATTTTATTGTAAATTCGTATAAAAACACTTGCATTATTTGGCGATATGTGGTAAAATGAATTTGCGATCCAATTTCATACTTACGGTATATTAAAGGTATGCTATTTTTATCAATCTTTTGATAAAAATGCATGGCCTCTAATTCAGCATACCTTAATGGTACCGTGAGTAACTGGATCGCAACAGTCGGGGCGATGTGTTTTTTGTGTGTCGCTTCGGCGGCACACTTTTTAATATTTTTATTATGGAGGAATTGAAATGGTAAAAAGATTTTTGAGTGCAGTTTTGAGTATAGTGATAATATTAACGGCTATACCTACGGTGTACTGTGCCAATACCGCAACAAAAAGTAGTATTCAAATAGGCGATTATTTGCTTATGGGCAAATATTACGGAGAGCCCATATTATGGAGATGCGTGGACTTAGACGAAAACGGTCCTCTTATGCTTAGCGACAAGTTGCTAAGCATAAAGGTTTTTGACGCAAGCTTGAATTATGAAGATATGGGCTCATCTTCTTGGGAATATAGCAATATTAGGGCATGGCTCAATTCCAATGCGAGTTCTGGCAATGTAGTATGGCCGCGAAATAATCCTCCTAAATATGACCAAACATATGACGGTGAAGGCGCATATGAAGATGAAGCAGGCTTTCTTAATAACTTTAATTCAGACGAGTTGAACCTGGTGAAATCGGTCTCTCAAAAGTCAATAGTTTCACCATATGACTATAAGGCAGGAAACTATGACTCTGGCAGTGAGGTCTTTTCACTACAAGGATTAAAGACGATAGATTCAGACATTGTATGCAATTATGATATTGCGTATTCGAAGTATATTACAGACAAGTTTTTTCTTTTGGATGTAAAGCAACTGAAAAATCTATATAATAACGGCAATATTTTAGGGTACGATTATTATTTGGCTAAACCGACAGCCCGAGTCGCAAATGAGATAGCGCAGATGATAGATCCTGAAGGAGAAAGCATGCGATATTATTTGGAAATGTTAGACAACAAATGGGATTATGCATTAAGAACCCCTGATTACCCCTTTTATGATGGGAGCAACTATTTTGATGAAAACATATTACACGTTATTCCTGGTTCTGAATATATATACTGGGATGGAAGCGTTGATGAATCCGTAATAGGCGGAGATTTCCCCTGCGACAGCAGTGGTATTCGCCCGGCATTTTATCTTTCCGATCAAGCTAAGCTTTCAGGGGGAGATGGATCTGAAAATAATCCATATTGCGTTGGACACGAAACTACATCTTATGAATTGCTTATTACAAAGGAAATGAATCTTTCCATCGGCGAAGAAGGCGTTATTAACGCAAGTATCACTCTCAACGACGAAAAGGTATACGATGGTTCAGGCATAAAATGGAACAGCAGTGACGATTCTGTTGTTAAAATTACGCACATAAATGACAAGGGCGAAATACTCGCATACGTTGAAGGAATTAGCTCTGGTTATGCTGTAATAACTGCGGAATATGAAGATATTACTGCTGAATGCGAAGTGGCAGTAATTAATATAAGAGAACGTGGTTTTGATATAACAAAAGATGGGTGGCCTGTTTCAAACTCTTATAATGGTCTTGGGCATACAAAGCCATACAGGATAAGTGAAAGTACTTGGATATCTGTTTATGGAGACTGTGGCGAAGTAATACAGAAACTACAGAATGAAGGTGATTGGGAAGGAAGTTGTTTTGGTATGTGTGCTTCTGCATACGTTAACTACGCACACGGAATATATGGTCCAAATGAACTAAACGAAACGGGCTTTGATGATATTGTTTCTGATGAATGGGCAGGAGATTTTTTTATTGCCCCATTCGTTCCGAATGTAAAACGACATCCAGGTATTTATGAGGATTCTGTACTTGGGAGATCCATAGAAGAGTATCAAGTAGCATATGGTTCAGAAGAGTTTCATAATTTAAGAAAAGGTGATTGCTTCTATTCATATGAGAACTATAATGAATTATTTAAAGATGTTATAGATTATCTAAAAAAGACAAATCATCCTTTAAATTTAAACGTCTTCTGGCAGGATGGATATGATGAAAATGGAAATCCCAGATATAGTGGGCATAGCCTACTAACAGATGGAAGCCGGAGTATAGAAGATATTGGTGATGAATGGTATAGAATATATTTATATGACCCTAATTATCCGCATTATGAAAATAACAAAAAACTTGATTTGCCTGATGAATATCACGATTGGGATAAAAGGTATATTGATGTAAATGTTAGAACTGGAGAATGGAAATTTGATGTTAGTGTAAATTCAAATTCTAATGCAAAAACTTTATATCAAAATAATAATATTATTAAGTTTGATGAAATTTATCCATATTTATTTTTCAGCGATTTGGAAGGTATACCAACTGACTTTGATAAAAAGCTACATATTACATCTGATAGTGAAACAGAAAGTAAATACATTTTAAGGGCAAGTGATATTGAAATAAAAGATGACGATAATGAGACATTGCTAAAAATTTTAAATGGAGAGGTAAAATATGTAAGTCCATTTATAGATTTTTTGCCTGCCACATTTAATAATGACGATAATATAACGGGCATTGTTTATTTACCAAAAGCCACTCATGACATATTTATATCAGGAGAAGGCAGTGTTTCAAATTTAAGTGACAAAAAAATTTCCAGTGTATCTATACCATATGGCAGCGTACAATTATCAATATCTGATAATAATAATGAAATGGAGATTATGTCTATGGATTCTTTAGATATAGAGGTTATATCTGCAAATATTTATGCTCCTGATGAATATGATGCTATAATTATAGAAGGAGAAATGGATAATAGAGATAACATCACTATTTCTAATTTTGATAACAACCATTATGATATATCATCCGATTCAGATAATAGTTTCGATATTACAAACTATCATGATGATGACAAGGATGTTTTAAAAAATACTTTAATAAATAAATATAATGACAGCTCTAATTTCACCACCTCAGATTGGGCTATAGAGGAAGTTGAAAAAGCCGCTGAATACGGGCTTATTCCCGACAGACTCCTTAACGCCGATTTAACAGAGCGCATAACAAGAGAAGAGTTTGCCGCCACAGCGGTAAAATTATATGAAAAAATGTCCGGCAAATCCGCCAACGAGACTTCAAATCCGTTTACGGATATAGGTTCCAGCCCATATAAAAACGAAATTCTTAAGGCATACAACCTTGACATTACAAACGGAACAAGTTCTACGGCTTTCAGCCCATATGATGAAATAAGCCGGGAACAGATGGCCACCATGCTATGTAGGGCATTAAAGGCCGCAAAGATTGAGGATTGGTCGCTTGATAGAGACTGTTTCTATTTATTGGACACCGATGGGGTCAAGAAATTTGCCGATGACGATAATATCTCAGATTTTGCATTCAACGCGGTTTATTATATGGCAAAAAACGGGATTATTAATGGCATTGACAGTTCAAACTTTGCACCTAAAAATATAACCGCCGAGCAGACAAGGCGAGGCTATGCCTCTGCCACGAGAGAACAAGCTGTCGCAATTGCGGTCAGGTGCTATGAAAAATTACTTAAATCTGATTTGGATAGATTGTCCATAGAGAACATAGAGTTTTATGACGATGGTACCGCAATTGTATATAAAACTTACTGCTATGAATCAAAGGCTTATGACAAATATGGTGCTCCGCTCACATATCGGGATATGTCGGATTACGGATATAACGATGATGATCTTTGGATTGAAGCAGATTATCTGAATAAAACCGGTTTTTTCCACAGAAATGGTTTACCTTATTTTACCCAAAGCGATATGTGGGAAAACGAATTGGAATGCAATTATTTAGTATTACCTGATGGCAAAGCATTCTATGTAGAAGAAGATTATGAGGAAATATATATTTTTGGTGGATCAATATATGTGTCAAACCTGCACTTGTATGATTCAAATGGCCGTACAATTACATATAACGAAAATCGTGGGTTTGTGTATTCTGATGGAACAGTATATATTTCTCATAAGCAGTTTGAAAACAGCGAACTGTTGCAGATTTTGGAAGATGATTGGTTTAATTCGTTCTTTGATGATATATACGGCAATGAACTTTATACTCACGGTGATGGAAAATTATATGATGCTGATGGAAATGAACTTTTATGGTCGGATGAAAAGGGATTTTACTGTCGCAATGGAAGAGTATATATTTCAAATGATGAAGTTCAGAAATATTTTGATGATCTGAGTAATTACAGGGAGGCCATAATATACTTCGAAAATGATGACTTGGAAGAATTGTGGTAAAATATTAAAGACAATAATGCGGTTTTGAGCAGCTCCGTCACCGCCTTTTTGCCGAGAGTGTCAGTCTCTAAGCCCTTGTCCGACAGCCACCGCTTCATCTGCGTTACGGAGTTGGGATTTTCAAGGTCGGTCAGCCTGCGCATGGCCTCGGTAAGCTCGGCGCGTGAGTGCTCGTCCATTTCAATAGCGCGCTTTACCAAATCCATATCCAGCCGAACTCCTCTGTCGTTTATCTCCTGATCGAGATGGTATTCCTCCCACACGAACTCCGGCACGGGGAACTTGGCGAGTTTCGC
>CANRJP010000148.1 GCA_947630975.1 uncultured Clostridia bacterium | reverse complement strand
GTGTTGAGGGCGCTGACCTGTCCGAGGCCGCCCGTCACGGCAATGGCGATAAGTATGCCCACGGCCGAGATGGCCAGGGTGATGAGCAGATACATCCAGTATGCAAATCTGCCCGTTCTGCCTTCAAACTTGGCATAATTCTTCATTGCGTCGATAAAGTAATTCATATACATCCTCCTTAAAAATTAATGTGCTGCCGAGTGATTTCCCCCGGTTTTTTCTTTTACTTATAATAATTATACATTTTAGTGACTGGATTGTCAATGATTTTTTTCAATTTTGCACAATTTTTTTGGAAAAATTTTTCAATGTCATTTTTTCATTGCCGCGTCAAATATCCCTTCCAGCGCCGACGGGTCGCAGTCCTCCGCCAGTCCCCGGTCACAGAGCCGCGCAAAGGCGGGGTCGATGGGCAGCTTCGCCTTGGCCGTTATGCCGGCCTTCGCCGCCGCCTCTTCAAGGCGGCTGGGGCCGAATAGCTCATGCTCGCCGCCGCAGTCCGGACACTTGAAGTAGGAGTAGTTCTCCACCAGCCCCAGCACCGGCACGTTCATTATTTCCGCCATATTGACGGCCTTTTCCACGATGGTGGACACCAGCTCCTGCGGTGAGGTCACCACCACTATGCCGTCCACGGGCAGGGACTGGAACACCGTCAGCGGCACGTCCCCGGTTCCCGGAGGCATATCCACGAACATACAGTCCACGTCACCCCAGACGACGTCCGTCCAGAACTGCTTCACGGCCCCGGCGATCACCGGCCCCCGCCAGATAACGGGCTTGGTGGGGTCGTCGATGAGGAGGTTGAGGGACATGACCTTTATCCCCGTCCGGGTCAACGCGGGATAGATGCCGTCCTCGTCCCCGGCGGCCCGCTCTCTTATGCCGAAGGCCGAGGGTATCGACGGCCCGGTGATGTCCGCGTCCAAAATCGCGGTCTCAAGGCCGCGCCTCCGGGCCAGCACCGCCAGCATGGAGGTCACCGAGGACTTACCCACGCCGCCCTTGCCGCTGACTACGGCGATAACCCGCTTTATCTGCGACAGCCTGTGGGGCGCCTCGACGAGGCTTTGAGGATCCCGCTTTGAGCAGTCCTCGCCGCAGGTGGAACAGTTGTGTGAACATTCGCTCATAAAAATCTCCCTTTTCTTAATATTATGTACTTTATTATATTACAAAAACGCTCGGATTATCAGCCGCGCCTATCTCGCCGGTATTCCCCGGCTCCGCAGATAGTCCTTCAGCCCGCCGACGCTTATTTCGCCGAAGTGGAACAGGCTGGCCGCCAGCACGGCGTCGGCCCTTCCCTCGGTGAGGGCGTCGTAAAAATGCTCCATGGTTCCCGCCCCGCCGCTGGCGATAACGGGAATTTTGGCATTTTCGCTCACCGCACGGGTAAGCTCCAGATCGTAACCGGCCTTTGTGCCGTCCCGATCCATGGAGGTCAGGAGTATCTCTCCCGCCCCGAGAGCCTCGGCCCGAGCCGCCCACTCCAAAGCGTCGATGCCGGTGCTGACCCGGCCCCCGGCCAGATATACCTCCCAGCCGCCGCCCTCCGCACGGCGCTTGGCGTCGATGGCGCAGACCACGCACTGGCTGCCGAATTTGTCCGCCGCCTCGCTTATCAGCTCCGGCCGCCTGACGGCCGAGGAGTTGACGCTTATCTTGTCCGCTCCCGCCAGCAGCAGGGTGCGGAAATCCGCCACGGAGCGTATGCCGCCCCCCACGGTAAAGGGTATGAACACCGACTCCGCCACCCGGCGCACCATGTCCACCACGGTTTCCCGCCGGTCGCTGGTGGCGGTTATGTCCAGAAACACCAGCTCGTCCGCCCCGGCCTTGTCATAGGTTCGGGCGCACTCCACCGGATCGCCGGCGTCTATCAGGTTCACAAAGTTCACGCCCTTGACCACCCGTCCGTCCCTCACGTCCAGACAGGGGATTATCCGTTTCGCGTACATCAGAAGTCCCCCTTTTTCATTCCGGCGAAGTTCGTCAGCATTTTCAGCCCCGCCCCGCCGCTCTTTTCCGGGTGGAACTGTACGGCGAACACGTTCCCCGCCTCCACGGCGGCCTCGATGCCGACGCCGTACTCCGCCCGGGCCGAGACGATGCCCTTGTCCTCCGCGTCCAGACAGTAGGAATGTACAAAGTATACATAGGGCTTTTCCAGCCCCTCGAACAGCCGCCCGCGGCAGTCGATGTCGTTCCAGCCCATGTGGGGTATCTTCAGTCCCCGGTCGGGTATGCGGCGTATCCTGCCTTTTAATATGCCCAGCCCCGCCGCGCCGGGACTTTCCTCGCTCTCCTCGAAGAGAAGCTGCATTCCCAGACATATCCCCAAAAACGGAACGCCGCTCCCGATTGCCTTTTCTATCGCCGGCACAAGCCCCTTGGCCCGCAGGCTTGCCATACAGTCGCCGAAGGCTCCCACCCCCGGCAGCACGACGCTGTCCGCCGCCGCTATCCGGCCCGGATCGTCGGTGACAACGGCGTCGCGCCCCAAAAAGCGGAACGCCTTTTCCACGTTCCGCAGATTGCCCGCGTCATAATCTATAATCGCTATCATTGCTTCAGCTCACCGACCTTTTGCCTTATGTCGCTCACCAGCTTTTTTATCCGTCCGCTCTCCATTTTCGCGCTGACCCGGTTGACGATGAGCCGCGCCGACAGGGGGCAGACCTCCTCCAGCACGGTGAGGCCGTTTTCCTCAAGGGTTTTGCCGCTCTCCACGATGTCCACGATGACCTCGCTCAGGCCGGTGATTGGGGCCAGCTCCACGCTGCCGTTGAGCTTGATTATTTCTATATTAATGTTCTTTTTCCCCGTGAAGTAATCCCGGGCGATGGCGGGGTATTTGCTGGCCACCCTCAGTCCCGAGGTGGAGCTCAGCTTTTCCCGCATGGACTCTGGCCCGCACACGCACATCCGGCACCTGCCGAAGCCCAGATCCAGCATCTCGTAGAGGTTGCGCCCCTCCTCGAGAATGGTGTCCCGGCCCACGATGCCTAAGTCCGCCGCACCGTACTCCACGTAAGTGGGCACGTCGCCGGCCTTCACCAGCAGGAACTTCATTTTGTTTTTTTCGTCGGTGAAGATAAGCTTCCGCGTTTTTGTCAGCATTTCGGCGCAGTCGTAACCCAGCGACATGAATATTTCCACCGAAAGCTCCGCCAGCCGCCCTTTCGCCAGCGCTATTGTTAAGTATTTGTCAGGCACGTATTTTGCCCCCTTTTAATAATTAGGAATTAGGAATGAGGAATTAGGAATACTGACGTGAAAACGTAGTTATTTATACGTTGTTGCGGGTGGTCTTTGTTATCGAGGACAATATTCTTTCCAATTCCAAACAATCGCTCTTTAATGAGCTGTACTCTTTTTCGGTGATAAAGCCACTTGTGAATAAAAGATCGAGCCAATAAAGTGATTCTCTGCACTCCTTAAAGGCTATGTACATCTTGGACAGAAATTCCTTTTTGCTTATTCCGCACTGTGCTTCCACGATGTTCGCCCCGATGCTCGTCCCGCTGCGCAAAAGCTGCTTCGATAATACATACTCCTTTTTTTCGTCGCACATATACTTGTAAAGGCTGATGATCCTCAACGCAAAATCTTTGCTTTTTACAATGACCGGATTTTCACCCATTATTCCTCATTCCCTATTTAATAACAAATTAATTCAAGCCGCTCTATTCTCAAATACGGTTTTATTTCTTAACGATAAAGTAAATGTACGGAATATTCCTCATTCCTAATTCCTCATTTTACCTTTGCCGCCTGCATAATTCCCCGTTCGCTCATATACCTGCACCGCGCAGCCTCGTCCGCATCAAATCCCGCGTGCTTTTCGCACAGCACCCGCAAGCCCTTTTCCCGCTGCTCCCGTGCCATGGTGTAGGCGGCGGGGCGCTCGCTGTCGTCCTCGTACCACACCAGCAGATCGGCGGCGGGCATTTCCGGCGGCCGGTGCTGCCTGATGAGGGCCGTCATGACCCTATCCACCCATATCGACGTGCCCGTGGCGGACAGATGCGCCCCGAATCGGTCGCTCAAACCGTCATACCGTCCCCCGCCGCACACCGGAAAGGCCACCCCGTAGGTCAGGCCCTTGAACACGATGCCCGTGTAATATTTGAAGCTCCGCACCAGCCCCAGATCCACGCTTATATATTTTTCATAGCCGTAATCCCGAACCGCCCCGCACACCGCAAGCAGATTTTCCAGAGCCCGGCGGCTTCTGGGGCTCATGGGCCGCTTTATCACGTCCTCGGCCACCTCCGGCCCGCCGTAAAGGTTGGGCATCTCGCACAGCAGGGCGGCGGTCTCCCCGTCCAGACCCTTGTCCGCGCAGAATTCCTCGATGCCGAAAATAAACTTCCGGTCTATCAGCTCCGTCAGGGCGGCGGTTTCCTCCTCGTCGAGCCGCCCTTCCACAATTCCCCGCAGAAAGTCCGAGTGCCCCAGCTCCAGCTGGAACTCCGTCAGCCCGCACCTGAGCAGGGCGTCGATTGTGGCGATTATCACCTCGGCGTCGGCCTCCGGCCCTTCCGCGCCGAACAGCTCCGCTCCCGCCTGAGTGAACTCCCGCTGGCGGGCCTCGGTGTAGCTCTCGCTGCTCCGAAAGATGTTGCCCTTGTATCTCAGTCTCAAGGGCAGCGGAGCCTCGGCCTTGTGTGAGGCCACCAGCCGCGACAGGGCCGTGGTGTAGTCCGGTCTCAGGGCCAGTACCCTGCCGGACTTGTCTATAAACTTTATAACGTCGCCCACCGGAATGGACAGGTCGTCGGCGAACACGTCGAAATACTCAAAGGTCGGGGTCTGAATTTCGTTGTAGCCGAAGCTGCCCAGAGCCTCGTCCACTGCGGCCTCTATCCGCCGCTTCAGGGCGCAGTCCCCTTCCAGTACGTCCGACACCCCCAGGGGCGACAGTAATTTCCAATCTTTTTCCATCTG
>CANRJP010000147.1 GCA_947630975.1 uncultured Clostridia bacterium | reverse complement strand
GACTGCATAAAAATAGCGTAGCAGTCAGCAAAACTACTACGCTATGAAAAGTCTAACTTTTTGGGGTCACATCAAACTCTAGCCAAGGGGGCAGTTATTTTTTTATGACTGTGAAAATCAAAAGTATCATTATTAAGAATAAAATAATGAACTCCCGCTCCGTCATCACAAACCACCTCCTTTCATTACGAAATGAAAGTGTTGGTGGCTGGGGCATTAGGAAATTGAGCCGCGTGCGCCGTGCGGGGTGTATTTTCCCGTATGCTGCGTCAAAGAACCGCTCGGAATACGTCAGTATTCCGAGGAACCTTTTCCTTGCCTACGAAAAAATAAACTCCCGCACGGTCCGCAGGAGTTTAAAGCGAGCGAAATTTTTCTCAGGCGAGGAAAAAAGCGCAGGAATAATTTGTTTATTCCGAGCATTTTTGACGAAGCATGGGGAGAATTTCGCCGCTTTAAACCGTCGCGCGGCTCGATTTCCTAATGCCCGACGTCCCACTACTTGCGCTCTATCCAAATGACATTATAACACATATTCTGGCAAAATGCAAGAAATTTTTTGTGAGAAAAAAGTAATGCCGCCTAGCGGCGGCCACACCTCATCAGTCGGCTTCGCCGACAGCTTCCCCTCAAGGGGAAGCCTTGGCATAATTTGTCATATTTACCGTAATCTAACCAAATGGGCGGCGAGGTAAAAAATTTGTCGTAAAATGTCGAAAATATTTACGGCAAAATTCAATAAAAACCCTTTACTTTTTACATATTTTGTGTTATTATGATTATGCGACATAAAAAAACCGGCGTTGGCCTTTCGGCCGATGCTCCCAATCCCTCTCACGGAGGGTGCGGTTTTTGTGCGCGCGTTATAAATTATATTATTTTTTTATCATATTTTAGTGGACGTGTTTTTGCCAAATGGCAAAAATGCGAAGCCCCCAATAAAACATGTTCCGTAAAATATGATGTAGAATATGATAATTATGGGTTTGGTTTTTTTATGTCGCAATAAAAAACGAGGCTTGGCATTTTTCGGTGCGCGGCTTCGGTCGCGCACTTTTTATTACTTGCCGGGCCGAAAATATTATTGCGACGAAAGGACGGATAAAAATGACCGAAAACAATAAGACCGCTTTTGAGAGGATAGCGGAGCTGGAAAGCGCCCTGCTGGACAGACTGCAAGGCGAGGAGCTGGATATGCTCAATGACCTTATCGAGGCCTGGACAGAATACTGCGAAGAAAAGTAAAAGCGCGGTTCGGACAGGATTAAGACAAATTGTGCCGACCTATGAGGTGCAGCCACTGCGGAGCGTTATTGTACCGCAAACGTAAATTTTCAATTAAAATCACTTGACAAAGTAAAAATAATCGTGTATAATAAAAATAGATAGAGGCAAGACCGTAAAACGGTTAGCCAAGTTTTAGTAATTTGTTAAAATAACTGCCAAACCTTGGTCGGGGGCAGTTATTTTTTTATGATGGTGATAATCAAAAGTATCATTACCAAAAATAAAATAATGAACTCCTGTTCAGTCATCACAAACCACCTCCTTCCATTGTATGTATAATGAAGGTGTTGGTGGCTGAGGCATTAGGAAATTGAGCCGCGTGCGCCGTGCGGGGCTTATTTTCCCGTATGCTGCGTCAAAGAACCGCTCGGAATACGTCAGTATTCCGAGGAACCTTTTCCTTGCCTACGAAAAAATAAACTCCCGCACGGTCCGCAGGAGTTTAAAACGAGTGAAATTTTTCTCAGGCGAGGAAAAAAGCGCAGGAATAATTTGTTTATTCCGAGCATTTTTGACGAAGCATGGGGGAAAATTTCGCCGCTTTAAACCGTCGCGCGGCTCGACTTCCTAATGCCCGACGTCCCACTACTTGCGCTCTATCCAAGAGGTATTATAACACAATATTTGGCAAAATGCAAGATTTTTTTATCTGTCATTGTCATTGTTACCAATACAATGTCGCGCCCTACGGATATTTTAGTTTACCGGTACACATACACAAAACACCGCAGCTGTACCGTCAGTATTCCTCACTCCTCATTCCTAATTCCTAATTTTAGCGAAGTCTTGACAATCGTACGCTTTTGTGATATATTGAATGTGGACTAAAGGAGGTATCGACAATGAAAAGGACACTTATCATAATTCTTGCTCTTATCCTCATTCCGGCGGCGTCCCTGACGGGCTGCCTTGACACGGACAGGCTTTCCGGCGCGGTGACCGTAACCATCATGGGCAGGAAAAGCGACCTGGCTAAGAGCTATATGACCAGAATTTTCCGGATGTATGAGGAAAAAACCGGCAACCGGATAAAGCCCGTGTCTTTTGAGGACGCGGAGTTTGAGGAAAAGGCGGCGGAGCGCTTCGCCTCGGGAGACGTGCCGGACATTTTCATGCACTTTCACAATTCCGATTTGGCAAGGTTTGACGTTGAGGGCAATTTCCGCTACCTCAACGATCAGCAGTGGGTGGACGAGCTGACGGAGGGCACGCTGGCCTACTGTCTGGACGCCGACGGCAACCTGCTGGGACTGCCCTACTGGGAAAATTCCGTGTCGGGCTGCTATTACAACAAGACCGTGCTTGACAGTCTGGGACTGCGGCCGGCCACCAATCAGGCCGAGTTCGACGCCCTTTGCCGCGCCATAGCCGCCGCCGGATACACGCCCCTTTGCTGGCCCGCCGACGGCAGCGCCTGGATGGTGCAGTTCGCCCTTGACCCGGTTTTCGCCGACAACACCGAGCTGCTCCGGAAGATAAATAAAAACGAGATCACCTACGCCGATATTCCCCAAGTCGCCGACATGGTGCGGTGGATCGGCGATGCCGCCGACAGCGGCTGGTTCGGGCAGGATTACCTTCGGGTTGGCATAGACGACATCAGCCGGATAATGGGCTCCGGCGGCGCCGTAATGACCTTTATATGGGACACGTGGTTCTATACGGATCTGGCCGCCGACGGCCGGTACACCGTGGACGATTTCGCCCTCATGCCGGCGTTTTTGAACACCGTGGACGGCGGCACCTATGAGGGCGGCAACCTGAATATGATGATGGTAAACAAAAACGGCAAGCACGTGGACGCCTGTCTGGACTTTCTGTCCTTCTGTGCCACGGAGGAAAACTACAACGCCGCATTCGACGGCATATCCACCGTCAAATGCTTCAAGGGACAGACCACCAACATACAGTCGCCCATGGTGACTGACGCCGCCGCCTCGGTGGAGGCAAATCTTCGGGCGTCCACCGCGGTCTCCAAGATCGTGGGCTACAGCGACGAAAACGTGGCCTCCGCCTTGGAGAGCCTTTTCCGGAAAAAAACCGATACGGCGGGCTGTGTGGCGCTTTTGGACAAGTACCGTATCGAGGCCGCGAGAAATCAGGGCGCGGAGGGATTTTGATAAAATGAGGAATGAGGAATATTGGCGGGGCGTTACGGCGATTGGCTTGTGTGTACCGGTAATGTGACCCGTACTCCGTAGGGGCGCCCATTGGGCGCCCGCCATAAAACGTTTATGCTGACAACGATAAACGAAATTACAAATCAAATTCCCTGTACCGTCTTACGGTAAAAACGACAAACGGTGTAACTTCCGCATTAATATTCCTCATTCCTAATTCCCCTCACATTCGCAGCGGCTCGCCGCAGTACAGCTTCACAAGCTCGCCCCAGCGGGCGGCGCTTATGTCGCGGGTGGAAACGGCATATACGTGCCTCGCGCAGACGCTGTCCATTACCGAACGGAACACCTCCGGCCCGCAGCGGAGCCGATCCACGTCCGCCAATATCACAAGGCCGTACCGCGACAGATACTCCGCCAGCCAAAGCTCGGTTCGCTCTCCCAACAGGGCCACATCAAGCCCGCCGTTTGGATGCCCGCCGTCGTCCGTTATGAGTGGGACAGCTCCGGCGTCCAGACTGAAAAATTCGGTCAGCCGCCGGTGCCAGCGGAGGGCGGAAGCCCGCTCCGTGGCCAGTATCAGGGTCGAACAGCGGAGCCGATCCATGACGCCGAACATGAGCCCGGTCTTGCCGGTGCCCACCGGGGCGCAGATTATTGCCCTATCCAGCCCCAGCAGGGCACCCGCCGCCGCCCTTATCCGGCTGTCAAGTGAACCGGCGGGCGGCAGATTCAGCCCTTCCGGCTCGGGGCGGCTGTCGGTGAGCCTCAGCTCCGGCACAAGGGCGCGGAGCCTACCGACCGATCCTCCGGGCAGACGGAGCAGACCGTTGGAGCAGCCGAGGCACCAGAGAAAGACGGAACCGTCGGGAGAATTTTCGGGAATGGGCCGTGGGTCGGGTATCCGGGCCAAGCGGCAGAGAGCGGCCAGCTCTTGCGCGGACAGACCGGCGGTTTTTATGTATATTTCGCCGCATAGCTCGGCGTCGAGGCTTTTCGGCGGTTCGGCGGGAAGCTCGGCAGCGGCGAAGGGGCCGGGGACAAGGGCTTCGAGGGCGGCGAGACCGTCCAGCGGCATGAAGTTTTCGTCCACGAAGGCGGAACCGCCGCCGAAAAGCGGCAGCATTACAGGCTTGCCGAAGCCCGAGCCAGTCAACGGCATGGGCCGGCCTATGGCGTCCGAGGGCAGACCTCCGGCGGCCACCGAGGCCTCGCTCATGAGCAGCGCCGCATTCTCCGCCGCCAGCCTGACCGGGACGGGTTCGCCGTAGAATACCCACAGCCTTGCCCAACCGGCTCCCAGCTCCCGCAGACAGGTCAAGTCAAAAACGCCGCACAGGGCGGAAAGGATCCCCAGCGCCGCGCGGCAGTCCGGCCCCTCCGTCTCTATGACCGAAAATCGGCAAAGCCCGTTTTTGTCGGCCGGATATATGCCCAGCGGCAGACGCCCTCCCAGGTGGGCGGCGAGAAGCTCCGGAGATAAGGGGACGGGCGCGGAGCCACGGCAGCCGCCGCAGTCGGGAAACAGACCTTCGAGGCAGCTTCGGGAAACCTTGGAGCAGAGCCGCCGGTGGCCCGGCTCTCCGTCGGGCGAACGGTAGTGTACGGCGCAGGCGTCGTCCCGACCGCCGAATACCCGCCGGAACAGGGCAAACACTTCGTCAGGCGTCACGTCAAATCCCTCCTTTTTATACAATTAATTTTACCATACCGTGAGAATATTGTCAAATTAAATGTT
>CANRJP010000146.1 GCA_947630975.1 uncultured Clostridia bacterium | reverse complement strand
AGGCACAAAATGGCGCAGCACCTCGGTTCCGCTGCCGGTAATGCTCCGGGAACGGCCGGTAATATGCTCGCCAAGCTCGACCTCCTCTTCAAAGGACAGGTCGGATTCTATTTCATCTATTTTTTCTCCCTCCGGGGAGATAACGGTATTGTCCGGCAGCAAAACGTGTATGCGGCCGGTGGTCATGAGAGGTGAGACGGCGCTCACCATATCCTTCAAAGCCTCCTGATCGAAGTCGTCCACACCGGAAAGGAAGTCCTTTGCGGCGTTCAGGATCCGGCTGTCGCGGTCCAGCTTGTTGCTGACCTCCTCGATAGCGGTCTTTGTGCCCTCCTCCATCCGTTCTATGCAGCGTCTCTCCATCAGTATGCTTATCTGAACGTAACCATAGGAAAAGATAACCGCGATAACGAGTATTATCACGACCGTGGCAACAAGGCTTGCGTCATGTCTGTGCGCCCTTTTATTCATGCCAACCCCCTCTTTTCCTTTCAGATTTTATTTACCGGATCAAACGTCGGCGAACACCTTGGCGCCCTCCCGATAGCGGCTCAGCGACAGATTGTGCTTGCCCCTGCGCTTCGCCTCATAGAGGGCGGCGTCGGCCTGACAGAATATGGCGTCGAAGCCCTCCACGTTTTGATTGCTGATGAGAAGTGCGCCAATGGAGCATCTCACGTCTACGTCCAGCTTTTCCTTGGACTCTCCGGCTATGGTGCGCTCGGTGTCCATGCACCTCTTACGCAGCTCCTCCTCGGTGACTGCCCGGGGCACAAAGACCATGAACTCGTCGCCGCCGAAGCGTGCCACCAGATCCATCGGGTCGAAAACGCTCTTCATTGCGTCGCCCACGCACTGGAGAACCAGATCCCCCTTGTGGTGGCCGTAGGTGTCGTTTATCTGCTTGAAGTCGTCGAGGTCGAGAATGATCAGAGCGGCGGATACCTTTGGATTGTTCTTGGCCAGATGCTTCGATATCTGCTGCTGGCAGCTCAGCTTGTTGTACAGATCCGGCAGCAGGGGGTCGCGGCTGCTCATAAGCTCATATCTCACCCGGCGGTCATACTCCTGTATGCGCAGGGACATGACTATCTGCCAAAGGGTGAAGGAAAAGCCCAGAGCGCACAGAGCCATGAAAACGTCGTGCTGTCTCAGGACGGCATCGGTCTTGAACACATTGACGCCTATCACGTAAAGCAGCTCGAAAAAGCAGACCAGACCGTAGGATATATACGTCCTCAGCACAAAGCATGACGGAAAAATGACGCAGAGCAGCGCCATAAAGCTGGACGGCGCGTTCCGGTCGCTCAAAACGTCTATCAGCACAATGAAGGTAAAGACTATCGCGCCGAAAGCGATGCACAGCCCGGTGGCCAGCCGGGGGCCGGGTTCCCCCTTTTTCCCGCAAAGGGCCAGCACAACGCGGAAAGCGACGATGCAGGGCAAAAATAGCAGATGCCAGACGGAGGGCCGCCAGCCGTGTATGATGAACGGCGTCACGGCCAGGAACATCACCAGAAGAACGATGGTCGCCGTACAGCCCTGGCGAAGCGAGTGCATATTATTTTTTGCGTTATCCTTTGCCGCGGCGTTAAAGTATTCCCTTTTTCTGGTTCTGGCCATGTCCTCCTTGATATAAGCTATCATGGGGCGCTGTCCTCCTCCCTTTTGTATTTAGTCCGTGTGTCACTGACAGTTGCTCTCTATAGCGGAGGTGACCTTCTCATATTCCTCAGCGATGGTGCACATTAAATCGCCGGCGGCCTGAAGGTCGCCCTCGCGAATCGCCTTTACCTGTCTGTCAAAAAGCTTGAAAAGCTCGGTGAACGCCAAATTCCCGCAAACGCCCTTAAGCGTGTGGGAGGCTTCCAGCATCTTATCGGCCGAACCCTCGTCGACAGCCTCCCGCAGCTTTGCGTAATTGCCGTCGTTCAGAAATTTCAGCAGAAACTTGTTCAGCATTCTTTCGTTACCCATGAATCTGTCAAGGGCCTCGTCCACATTGATGCCCGCTGCCCTGAGATTATCCTTGTTCATAATTTGTGTGGCCTCCTGTCCATATGTTGACCGCGCGGGGAACCGCGTCCTCGCCGCGCGGCTGATTTTTTCCGTCAAACTAAAGCTCATTCCCTGACGTACATCAGGCTCAGCTCGTCCTCGATCCGGAGAAAGCGGTCCAGCAGCACCGGATTAAAGACTCCGCACTCCCCGCCGGTTATCATGTCGAGGACCTTTTCCCTCGGAAAGGCGTCCTTGTACACCCGCTTGCTGCTCAGGGCGTCGTAAACGTCCGCCAGCGACACGATCTGCGCCCACATTGAGATTTCGTCGCCCTTAAGTCCGTCCGGATAGCCCCGTCCGTCCCAGCGCTCATGGTGGTGGCGGGCTATGTCGCAGGCGTAACCGAAAACGTCGTTTTCTCTAAGCTGCGGTATAGTCTCCAGCAGGGCCTCGCCCCTGACGGTATGGGTCTTTATCACGTTAAACTCCTCGCCGGTAAGGCGGCCCGGCTTGTTGAGTATCTCGTCGGGAATGGCTATCTTGCCCACGTCGTGCATTACCGCCGCAAGGGCTATGTTGTCCTTTTCCCCGTCGGTGAGTCCCTCGCCCAGGTCGGTCTTATTCAGCATGAGCATGGTTATGTCCCGTATACGGCGGACGTGCTCGCCGCTCTCGCCGTTCCGGAATTCTATGGCGGCGGCCAGAGCCTCGAACAGTCCCCTGTTGAGGTCGGCTATACGGTGTTCCTTTCTTATCAGCTCGGTGCTTTGAATTTCCACCCTGCTGCTAAGCTGCTTCCTCGCCCGGAAAAGCTCCACCACCGAGTTGACGCGCCGGTGTACCACGTAGGGCACCACGGGCTTGCTGATAACGTCCATTACCTCCAGCCGGTAGGCCTCCCGCATAACGCTGTCGCTGGCCTCGGCGGTAATGAGGAATACCGGGATTTTGCCGTTCAGGCCGGCGTCCTTCATTCGCCTGAGAACCTCGAGGCCGTCCATTTCGGGCATCATCGCGTCCAAAAGCACGGCGCTGTACCTCTCGGGATTTTCCAAAATCTTCTCCAGCCCTATTTTGCCGTTTTCCGCCTCGTCCGTGACGTACATATCGGAAAAAAGATTATCCAGTATGGCCCGGTTGAATTCGTCGTCGTCGATGATAAGAATTTCTTCCGCACGCGGGTTTTCGTTGTCGTTCAAAGCTGCGGTCATTATCTTTTCTCCTTCCCGATGATTTTCGGTTTTAAGCCCCGATCGGCTCCGCGAATACAAGCGCCGCCGAAAGCGCTCCGGCTCGGTTGCCGCAAGTGAAAAACACCATTAAAAACGGTGTAAATAAGACAAATCGAGCCATTATTCGATAAAAAATCGCAAATAGTTTTACACGTCTATTTTACCACGTTACAACCTTCATGTCAATATATTTTTTCATTTTTTTAGGTTTTTCCGCACATTATTATGTATTATTTTGTCAATATTGTCGGAATTTTCATGCAAAACAAGAAGTCATACCACATATAGTATATGCAGTTGACCGCACATCTAATCCTTATAAGATAAAATTCCGACGGTGATATTTGCGGCGCGGTATTTGATACTAATGACCGCCGCCGCAAGGCGGCTTATTTTATGCCCGCAAAAAATTTCTTGCATTTTGTCGGATTATATGCTATAATATGGAAGGATAGAGCGCAAGTAGTGGGACGGTTAGCCACCAACACCTTCATTACATAATGAAAGGAGGTGGTACGTGATGACTGAACGGGAGTTCATTATTTTATTCTTGATAATGATACTTTTGATTTTCACCATCATAAAAAAATAACTGCCCCCCTAGCTAAAGCGGGCAGTTATTTATTATAACTCTCAACTTTGGCTAACCGTTTTACGGCCTTGCCTCTATCTATTTTTATTATATATGATTATTTTTATTTTGTCAAGTGATTTTGCATAAATTTATAGTTCGTCAGCGCAATAGGCTTCCCCTCCTCTCCCCACAAACAACTTCGTTGTTCGTGGGGTCCCTGCGGGCCACCGTCAGACTATGTCTGTCTCCTCAAGGAGAAGGCTTTTCTCCGCTTCATATACTCCCACTTATACAGCATACGAACAAAAGGGCCGCCCCGAAGGGGCGACCCTAATGTATTTATAATCCAGAAGGATTAGTCGAGCGAAATCATTCCGTCGTCGTCAACCTCGTCAAGGCTGTCGCTGTCGTCGACGGAATCGAGATAAGTTATATCATCGTCGTCGTCGAGATAGCTGCCGTTGTCAAGGTCGTCAACCTTGTCGCGATGAGTGTAGCTCTGAGTGGCAGCGGCATCGGCGTCAACCAGAGAACCGTCGCCGTCGTTAAGCTTGAAGAGAACGAGATCCTTTACATTGCTTCTCTCATCGTTCAGATCGAAGTAGTTAACGTCGTCTACATCATAAGCGCGGTAGAAGGCCCAGATCTCATACTTGCCGGGATCAACATCAGCGAAGTCTACGTCGCCTCTTCTGATGGAAGCAGCGGAGATTCTGCTGGCTGTAAGGTCAACAACGGTTACGTTAGTGTTGCTGTGAACCTTGTAGCCCTTGTTTTCACCCTCATCGTAGCCGGGGCAAGCGTCCTCAACAACGATGGTGGAACCGTCAACATAGTAGTAGTCGCCGTCGTCCTCAAAGGCACGGAGCTGACCCATACCGGACTTGTAGAGCTTCTTGTTGTTGGTGCCCTCGGTGGGATGGCTAACGATAGAATCAAGAGCGTTGCCGGACTTAAGAACCTCAACGAGGAGCTCGATGTTATCTACATAGCCGTTCTCTTCGGGACCTACAAGGAGTACGCTGCCCTTGGCAAGCTCCATGTTGCCGTTGGCGATATCCTCGGCATAGCCGTCAACATCGTCATACAGGTCGAAGGAAGCGGTAGCGCCGTTCTGGAAGCCGGTGAAGTGAACAACATCCTCATCGTCCTCGGTAACGGAAGCGGAGATACCGGTTACTACGAATACGCCCTGAGTCTTGTCAACCTCGGACTCGTCGCTTGCAACGATAGCCGCTACAACAATGTCATTCTCGGAGAAAGCGATTACATCGTAATCGTTGCCGTCAACAAATCTGCCGCCTCTTACAACGGAGATGTTGTCGGGATCCTCGTAAGCG
>CANRJP010000145.1 GCA_947630975.1 uncultured Clostridia bacterium | reverse complement strand
CTTGTATTTTTAAATGTACAACTCTCATACACTCCAAGCGTGATTTTCGTCATTACAGGGTTTGTTTCCTTTTTGATAAGGAAGTATTCATCGGCCACGGCTGCGCTTATATCCGATTCAGTGGAGGTGATCACCGCTTTCCCTCCCGCGGGCACCTCAAGCTTGCTTGGGCGTGCGTTCCAATTGTACTCCTTGACGCTGCCGTCCTTGTAATACATTACATAATCAATGTTGCGGTTCAGCCCCGCTATTTCATGGGCAAGGATATCCACATTCTCAAATGAAAACGTCTCGTCCACGGCTATTTCATAGCTGACCGATTCCTCCGCCGCCAACGCCAATCCCGGCACAACGGCCATTACCATCGCCGCGCACAACAGCACGGCCAGAGCTTTTCTTAGTTTCGACATTTAAATTCCTCCTACTACTTTTGATTTTTATGCGGCGCAGTTCAATAGGGGCCGAAAGCATGACGGGATGAGGGGATCTCGATCGCTTTGCGTCAAATAAAAAATGCGCCGCCACAAACGGGAGCGACGCACCAAAAATGCAAAACTCCGCGTTTGCTGCAACACAAATCAAATATAGGCATGTTAAGGTTAATTGCGCTTTTGGCACAAACTATTCATGCTTGGGAGTCAGCATTTTTCGCATATGAAAAATGCGCACAAATAGAATATGCCTTGATTACACAAAACATACCTGAAAATATTTGATTAGTGTTGCAAGTTAACTATACCACAATTTTTTTCCGTTGTAAAGTGTTTTTTTGTTTTTTGTGAAAAAATTGTGCGTAAGCCGCTTTATTTTTACAAAATCGCCTCCTGCAGTTGTCATAAACGACTAATTTTAGAAGTTTTATATATCGCCGAGAGGTTGTTTGCAATAATATCCGGCAAACAAAAAAATACAAACAAAAGCGGCCCGATGTCAATTATTACTATACCATAGTATTTTTATTTTGTCAATATATTTTTATATAATAGTATATAAATAATGTACGGAGGGACTGGCAATGCTGGGAGAACAAATTCGCCGCTTCAGGCAGGTAGCCGGAAAAAGTCAGGTCCGCATGGCGCAGGACTTAGGCGTTACAAAACAGTGTATTTCAAATTGGGAAAATAACAACATTCTTCCCTCGGTGGATATGCTTATAAAGTTGGCCAAGTATTTTTCGGTGAGCACGGACTGTTTGCTCGGCCTTGACGATCGACAGACTCTGGATGTTACAGGCTTGACGGATGAGCAGGTGTGCCATATAAGGCAAATTATAGGCGATATTTTAGGCAGCTGACGCTGAACCGGATAGAGAGTAAAAGCGTCATTGCCGGATAAATCGGGAGCTACGGAAAAAGCACATTTCCAAGAACACCGTGAAAATTCTTTTTGGCCGGGCAAAGAGCCTGTTTGCCGCGGGAACGCTTGAGGCTGAAAAGCAGCTTATCGACCTCTTTGTCGAGAGGGTGGACGTGTACCGGGACAAAATCGTGATAAAATTGAATATCCTCCCGGACGGAGATCCGCCAAAGGCTCACAAGGACAAAAATCCCTGTGAGCCTTTTGTGTTTAAGTATGAGGTGGATTTGCGGTGAGAAAGTTAAAGCCCACAGCGGGGAGCTGTGGGCTTCTTTTTTCACATCGGTTCAACATTCATTTCTTCACAGAACAGTCCGTAAATATATAGAGCGGATCGCCCGTAAAGTCCGGTTTCATCGTCGGAAAAGCTCTCGCCGGTGGCGGAGGTGTAGAATTTGTCAAGTGCGGTTTCCTCATCCCAGCCGAAGCGTTTGCATATCATTTCTATGACGTTTGGAAGTAATACTGTGCGTATTGTTCCGTGTGACATTTTTATTCTCCTTTTAATGCACGATTTCGTAACTGTCTATAAACCTGAGACTGCCAAGAGCCTTTTCCGTACAAAATGCGATTTGATTGTTTATCTTTTCAAATTTCAACCTTTCGATGGCGTCCTCTTTGCGCATAATACCGTGAACAACATAGGATACCGTTTCACCCACGTTATCGTTTGCTATCTTGCCGACAACAATGTCAAAGCCATGATTGTACGACGGATTGCTTCGGCAGTTAACCACCATATCAAGCCACTCCATTGACGCTCCGTCAAACGTATGGACATTTAGCTCACGGTTTTCTGCCCAGTCGTATATGTTCACAACGGCCTTGCCGCCGCTAAACTTTCTCTCTTGCAACTTGGCACGGCGGACGGCCCATCGCTCGGCCTGCTCTTTAATATCGGTGGTATAGAAAGCAAAGCCGAAATTTCGTCCAAACTCAGAGCGAATGATGAGAGGCTTTTCAATTTTAAGCGTGGAACCGTGATAAACTATCATACAGTTTTCTCTCCCAAATAATCTTCGCAAAAGCTGACCATATATTCCATTCCCATGCCGTGCAGATCCTCATAGTCCGAGCGGAGCAAGTCAAGAAGTCCTTCGTCCTTGAACTGGCGGTACACCTGACAGCTTTCCCTGTTTTTCTTGTCGGCATAATTTTCTATGCAAAAAATTTCAAATGACAGTTTGCTCATGATAGGAACACCTCGGCTTTTGTGCGGCAATATTTATTCTATTCCAAACAAAAAACCCAAGCCCTCTGGCTTGGGTTCTGCCAATCCCTCGCGCGAGAGACTGAATGGCGGAGAAGGAGCTCTGCCATCCATGTGCACAATACATTAGAAAACCCGATAGCAGTGGGATATATAGCTTGTGGAAAACTTTTTTCAGAGGTCCAATTTTTGATAGAAACAAGCTTTTTACAAGAGCACCTTCAGCCACTTATTACCTTGCCTTTAGTATAGTTATATTATACCATATAAGTCGCAAAAGTCAATACAAAAATTAGGAATAATCCGCGCTGGGAGAAGCTCAATAGAATTATTTTACCTTATAGTAGGCTCCCTTGCCTTTACCTACGAGCTCAAGTTTTCCTTCCACCGTTAGTTTGCGCAGCAGGCGGTAGGATTGAGGGGCAGACACCTGAAGCAGTTGCTGAACATCGTAGCGAGTAATCGTTCCTTGGTTGTTTTTAGCATATTTCATTATCAACTCAGGATAACGCACCGTATCAATACCGGTTTGGCGTACATATCCGGCGGTATTATCTGTCTGCTTATACATCTTCGCACTGAGAATATAGGAACGGCTTTTCCCTGTTCCGGACGCTTCTATCAACCCTGCCTCAATCAGGGCCTCAGTCGTAGCTTTTATCCTCGCTTCCGCAATATGAGTTTCCTCAGAAAGCTCCTTAACCGACATTCTTCGATTTTGTTTAAGCGCATTAAGCACCAAAAGCATATTGACGGGCGTTGCACGTCCGAGCTTACTCTGCTGCGTTGCAATCATTTCAACAAAGGCTTTGTCCGGCAAACCTCTGGGTATAAACAGTTTTACCATTATATTGTTTGAATCTGAATAGTCCGGCAGTGGGCGGCCATAAATAAGGGAGCCCTCATATATCCTGTCAATTCCTCTCCCGGTTCTTTCGGCCAGACCTATACGTTTAAAGGCGTCGGCTAAAGCGGGATTGCGCCCTTGAGGTTCAGCGCTCAGCAAATTGTCCACGGATATTCCCTCAATGAAGCCGCCGGGGTTACTTATTGTAAGGCCGCTTTCGTCAAGCTGAATTCTTACCCGGCCGAGCATAGTGTAATCCCTGTGGCAAAAGGCGTTTACGACAGCCTCACGAAAGGCCCTCTTGTCAAAATCGGGAACAGATATTCTGAAAAGGCCGCACTCCACCTCTACTTCTGAATTGCGAGCGGACATATAGGTTTCTATGCGTTCAAAGGCGGCCAAAAGAGGCATAACGAAGGTATCGTTCAATAAAACATTTGTCCCCTGAAGCACTTGAAATGACATTTCAACAGTCGGCATAAGTGCAGCTATCCTGTCCTTTTGCCCAATTAAAAGCATACCTGTATACGTCGGGATCAATTTTCCGTCGTGATCCGTCACTAAGCGAAGGGCCTTGTCGAGTTCTTCATCGCTCAACTCTAATAAATTTTTTTCACCGTCATAGGCGAGAATGATATTCCTGAGGCGCTCCCGTTCAACCGAGCTCAGATCCTCATATTTGCTTTCAGGCACCGGCAGTGATGAGAAGTCGAGAAGGCTTAACGACGACAGCCGTGTGTTGATTTCATGAGGATACATCGGAACATTCTCAGGTTCCCCGTTTGCCTTCAACCGTCGCCTTAAGATTTTGCCCGATGAAGAAGCAACTATACTCCTGCTCTGCCTGACAGAGATAATGAGATAGTCGGTTTCGCCATCCACTATTTCAACACTAACTGCTATGGGAGGCACAGTCTTATTTGCAATGTATGCCGCAAGTCGTGTGATATCCTTGTGGTCCTTGTGCAGACCGCTGATTCGACCGTCATTCTCAACCCCCAGATATAGCTTGCCTCCGCTCGTATTTGCGAATGCAACAACAGAGTCAATTATTATATCGTCGGAAAGTTTCTTTTCATCACTTTTAAATTCAACAGTCATGCTTTCACTGAAATTTAGTTTACTCAAATTTAACACCTCCAAACACACGCGTGCGTTTATTTTATTATATTTTAACACACGCGTGCGTTTATGTCAAGATTAAATATTATATTTTTTGATCCGAGGCTATAAAATCGTCTATCTGAAAATGAATTTTTTAAGAAGGTTTTTATATGTAATACATCTGGCAAGATTCCGAAATGTATTACGAAAAAAATAAATTAGAAAATGTGTGGAACGGTGGAACGCCTTGTAAATCCGGAATGCTCTGTAAATCCATCGAATTTCAGTTATATAATATAATAGTGGTACGCATGGCCTACCCCGATATTATTTCGAGAATAATTCGGGGCTTAGAAAAAACGGAAGGATGAGATGCCACTATGAAAACTTAATAATGTTTAAATTACATCAAAACGCCCCTGAAACCTATACGGCTTCAGGGGCCATTTTTTATGAAAGGAAGGAATTAGATGGACAACAGACTGAAAGAGATCGCCGACAATCTCGAAAAAATGAAAATCAAACCTGATGATAGCTTCAGATTCGGATGCACAATGTGCGGCAAATGCTGCATCAACAGAGAGGATATTTTGCTCAATCCCAAGGATATGTACAATATCGCTAAGAAGCTAAACA
>CANRJP010000144.1 GCA_947630975.1 uncultured Clostridia bacterium | reverse complement strand
TTTCAAAAAAAAATACCCCGTACCCTTTTTTGATACGAGGTATTCTTTTCTGTCATCTTAACTTAATGACATTGTGCTTCAACCCCGGGTGTTTGTGTGTTATAATTGCGGCTGCTATATTTTTATTTATTGTTGTAAGACGTCTGCCCGACAAGTCTGTAGAAAATCAGCAGCAGATTGACGTGACAGAATCGGATCAAGACATGAAACTCAATGAATCAAAAGACGATTTGTTAATAAATGGCTCAGATCAAAATAATGTCTATGATAATTATAGTGGCTACAATGGCTACAATGATAGTCCTGCAGAGTACACTGAGAAAGAATATATTGTAGATTTTGAGCAGATTGATAAAAAAGAACTTATAAATCAAAGTGTCGAGTGGATATATGCCAATGATAAAAATAAAATCAAGGTGGTTAATTTTTCCAGCGAGCGCAAAAAACTCGCTTCCGCGCTAAAAAAACTCTCAGCCAACTATACATATGTCGAGTTTGAAGGAGTTCTTGACACCTTCAATATGCATTATAAAGCTTCAGTGAATGAAACTGAATATGTCTATTTAGGCAAATTAAAAAATAACCAACCCGATGGATATGGCATACTGTTTAAAAAGACTTACTATGCAGCAACTGACAATTTGCCAATGTGCGGATACGAACTTTCTGGAAAACCAGACGTTTATGACATTGTTTATATGGGATCGTTTTCGAAAGGAAAATTTGATGGCTATGGCATAGAGTTCTGCAGCTCGGGTCAAAGTTTTAACTATTATGATAATTACAGCTTTCTTCATTATTATGGCGGTACAATAAATAATGAAAATTTTTTCGTGCTTTACCGTAAATTTGTGTGTCATGTGGAATATGAGGGTAAATTTAAAAATGGTTTGTATGACGGCAACGGTAATTTATACCAGCATAGTTATGTATTTCAAGTCGATAATGGAGCGAAATTATGTCGTTCCTTAATTACCGGAAAGTTTAAAAAAGGCAGCGCTAACGGTAAGTGTAAAATCTATTATGATGATTCCAATGGTTTTTTTCTGTATTATGACGGGGAGATGAAAAACGATGTGCGCAATGGTAAAGGTAAAGCATATTTTGTAGGCACGAAGCAACTCAAGTACAAGGGAAAGTTTAAAAACGACCAGTATCACGGTAAAGGCACTTTATATAATGAAGATGGGGATGTAATTTATAAAGGTAAATGGAAAAATGGCAATTACGCATAAATAATAAGGAGGGCATAAGATGACGACAATATTAGGCTTGATATATGCTATAGCAGGTTATTGGGCAGTGGGTGAGGTTCTCTACGGAGGAAAGGTGCTGATTTATAGCTCTTACTTTCCAATTTTTATTAAGAAACTCGTTTTAGGAATGGTGCTTGGCTGGCTCTTTATACCAATAGCGATAATAAAATTGTTTTTGTACAGCAGATAATATGGCTTTAGCGAAATTGTTGAGGAATGTAAACTTTCAAATTTACCAAACGATAAGGAGTGCATAATATGAGTGAATACAGACTTTTTGGTGAAACGGTTACACTGAGTGACTCAGCAGAAAGATATATTGAGATGCTGCATGAGGCTCGCATTGCTTGTGATAGGGCAAATGATGACTTTGAGTCATGGTATAGGAAAAGCGGTGATATTGAAACTGTACTTAACAATTATCCAAAAGAAGCTCAATCGTTGATCTCTCTTTATGCTTTGACGCCCTTGTATAACCGTTTGACTTCTGAATATAATGTTTATGATATAAGCAAAGAAAATTATATAAATACATGTTTTGAGCAAGACAAAATAGGTTATGCTTATCAGGAAATTGCTGAAAGCTATGGCGCCATTGTCGATGAACAGGAGGCCGCTGCCGAATATCGACAAGAGCGCAAGGATAACAGAGGGCGCTGGACAGGCGGAGGATTTGGTGTCGGGGGAGCTATAAAAGGAGCTGCAACAGCTGGAGCTATGAATATGGCTTCCGGCATGGGGCATAGTCTCATCAATGCCGTGGGCAATATGGGTTCATCGATCTCTGCCTCATTGAGTAAGCGTGCATTGTATGAAAATGCTAACACATTAGAAACTTTATCAAACGGTATTATTGAAGAGATTTTTAAAATTTTTGATAATCATACCACTCTTATTAATGAACTGAAAGGTACATCTTATATCTCATCCTCTTTTGACTCGGATAGGGCAGCGGCTCTTTTTGAAAACGCCAAAAATCTTACCGACAAAGCACCTGAACTGCTCGTGCGTTCTTTCACGTTTTTTCCGTATAACTATGCGTTGTTAGAATATATATTCATACATTATCCTAAGGAAAGAGATAATGTATGGAATATCGGCAAACAACTGCGCATAGATATGGCAGATGCGGTTGAAGAAGTCTTTGCTCTTGAATATACCGATGCCGTCCAAAATTCCGAAGAATTGGCACAGGAGGAAAGGAAGCACATTTTATCCACTATGCAGAGATATGCTATCACAGAAAGCTCTACGCTTGATACATTAGAGCAAGACTGCATTGAAAGAATTAGTGAAGGATATGAAAATGCTGATAAAAAGACCTGTCTGGACATGATAGAAAAAATTGAAAAATATGATGCTAAGGAAGATAATAAAACGCTGACGGTACAGTATATTCAGAAACACATCTTGGATTTGGATGAGGAGTATCTTGAGAAAATATGCCAGTCCACCCATGATATGACTGATAAAGCCGCATGCTTATCAGTTCTTGACACTATAAACGCCTATGACACGGAAGACGAGGTTAAAGCGCCTTTTATCAAAAAGGTGCAAAATCGAATAAGGGCGATTGACAAGGAATATCTTTCTTCATTGATATTCAATGTTGCCAACGCCGATGAAAATGAGTGCAATGAATTGATAGAAAAGATCAATGGATATGATACATTGCAAGATATTAAACAAACCTTTATAACAAAAGTCCAAAAACAAATCGAATCAATATGGGCAACTGAGGACAGAGAACAGTTTATACAGTTGTATGGAAAAGTATCTATGTCAGATACCGATGCGATCACGGAGTGTATTCAAACTATAGGAACAATCGGGCGCACAAATGACAAGGATCATTTTATCAATGCGCTGATGAGTCTGAACCCACAGAACGTAAGATCTGCAGCTGAATATGGTATTGCTAAAGAAAAAGGCGGACTGGCGTTGATAACAAAGGCGCCTAAACTATTCATATACAATAAGCTTACACTCAACGGTACGGTTATTCATCCTGATATAGTTTCTATGATGAATGAACTGCGCACACAGCAATCGACGGCAGGAGAAAAAAGATGGGGTTTGTTTGGTGGGAAAAAGACAGGCCCAGAAAATCAATTAGGCTCTGATACACAAATGTCTAGTGAATTACCTCAAACGTCAAGTGCTTCGATGAATGAAACAACTGTGGATGAAGAGGCAGCATCACCACAGGCGTGTGACAATAACGATCAAGCTGACTATAGAGATGAAATAATGTCCAACATAAGATCTTTGGTAGGGAAATACGGTATTGACAACTCTATAACTTTAAATGGGAACCTTAATTTCCAGAAGAAATTGGATAAGGCAATGGCAGCATACGCTTTAATAACAGCCAAAGAACTTCCTATCTTGATATGTGATCAGACTATATTTGGGAGCGCAAAAACGGGCTATGTTTTGACTAACAAGCGAATTATTTCCAATACGACGTGGAATGAAAAGTTCATTTTTGACCTTCAGAATATTGATGCTGTGGAAATTCTCAGCGAGGGAAACAATGGTCATTACATTAATATTCTTGCTGGCCCCTGTCACGTTAGAAATTATTCCACTGAATCTATTTCAACTGCAAAAAATTACCAGGCATTTTGGCTAGATGTTATCAAGTACTTAACCGGAAAAGAGGTAGAGGCAAGATAAATTGTCCTTATCGCAGGAAAATGCATGAATTCCAACGATACGTATGGTAACATCAAATGGAATGACGTTAATAATGTGCAGCGCCAGATCTTAACTATCCCAGAAATGGTTTCTAAAGATAAAAATTGTCAGAATGCCACGAAGAATTCCAATGAACAAGAAGTGCGAACCGAAGGCGAAAGAGCTTGCAATATGTTGTCTTTTCTATCATTGCAGATAATTTGGAATTGTTTAAGCAGTTCCAAGACGATCCTTCGTTCAAAAAGTGTCTGTTCGACATTATATCTAATCTGACCTACAATAAGGAAAGCAAACCATATGAAGTTCAATCAAAAGGAATGAGAAAAATGCATAAGTTAATTATAGGGAAATTAAGGCAATATCGCAGAAATCCAAAAAATGTTTTAAGTTTTAATAAATAATTAATAGACGGAGTGACTTTATTTCGGCCGCTCCGTTTTGTTGTTAAGAGAAATGTGATCATCTTATAGAGATATTAATAAAGCTTTGACCATTAGCCGTCCGTAATTCAATGGCCATATCCCGTACATAGCCTTTACAAATTTTACCTAGACACCCAATAAAATTTTGTGTAAAAACCATCCAACCAAACACACTCGTGGCTTGCCCGTCAAGCCCACCGGTGGATTTCCTCACAGTTGCCCGTCTCCCGGAAATCAGGCGGAGTATGCACGCCAAAGCGCGAATGCTCCGCTCAGTTTCCGGGAATTATACACTCAAAGGAAATCCACTTACGCCGTCGCTCTGTCGCTGAACATTATGCTCAGCTGGTTTGATACCATGTCCCAGTTTCGACAAGTGACGCTCCAATGTCCGACAATATTTTTCGACGCCAGATACAATATTTTTCTCAGCGAGTCATCATTTGTAAACGACGGCTTATTCTTCGTGATTTTCCGGAACTGCCAGTTTAAACCCTCAATGATCTCGTTCATTGCCTCATCCTCGGTCACAGCCTGATAAATTTTCTTAAGGTTGGCCATCAGTGGCTTCATACCATTGTAGTTAATATACTTTGTTGACGAGCGAATTTAGGACACGGTTCTGCCATGCGGCGATCTCGGGAGTTATTTTCTCCACTATCTTGCTCACCAACGTGTCAGAAATCTCAACGTTGTAAAGGTTTGGATCAATGTCAATAAAGTGGACAGAAAAATTAGAAAAAATTAATGAACAAAGAATAAGCGTTCACGCTCATTGG
>CANRJP010000143.1 GCA_947630975.1 uncultured Clostridia bacterium | reverse complement strand
ACCATCATGTTCTCATTCATATTTTTACCTCCAAACCGATCGGAATTCTACCGCTCTATACATAAATTACATCGCCAACCTGTACTTCGTCCGCAATTTCATCTGCTGTTATTGTTTCACTGCCTATAACATTGTCAAAGCTATCCAAAAAATCAAGACCGACGGCCTTTTTTTCCTTAATAACATCTTTTATAATTGCTTTGTATGTTTCCGGTACCTCCTGTTGTTTTTCTTGAACATGTTGCTTTAATACGTCTTTTGACAGTATCCTGTAAACAACTCCCGTCACCGCTGCTCCAACAGCGGCACCCACAAGAACCCTGAGTAAAATGCCAAACATTGCGTCATCTCCCAACCTAATCGGTGACTACTATAATCCCATTGTTTTCGATAAGATGCGCCTGAAGGTTAGATTCTATTTCCGCATAACCAACCAGCCTGCTCTTAAGGATTTTCTCCGTGACATCATCGTAAAACATCTGTATAACGCTTGTTTTGGTATTAATTCCATCCGCCTCAGAAAGTCCAAGACTCTTTGCGATTTCCGTTTCTGTCGTAGAAATTATCATTTTTGCATTTTTAGGATATTTGTCGCGATTTTCTCTGAACCACGAGGTCAATTCCTTTGACGTAAGCGTATCCACGTATGTTTGTCCGGCAATAAATTCTTCAATAAAATTTTGCTTTTCAAGTTTTTCGGCAAATTTCCTTTCGCTTTCTGATTCAGTAACTTTATTTTTGTTTTTAGTATAAAAGTAGTACGCTACCGCGCCTGCCACAATTACACCCGCCGCAATGCCTAAACCGAATGCCAATTCATTTCTTAACATTATCATTACCTCTTTCTTATAACTTTTTTATTTATCTTAAATTGAATTTTATCTTAAATTGACTTCCAAAATGATTGGTATATGATCTGAAATCTCGCGCCAATGTCGCTCAAAATCTCCATTGCGATAAATTGACACAGTATCAATTGTGTCGTTACTCACTCTTATGCCCTGATTATTAAAATAAAACTCGTCATATGTGAAATGATCGTAGTTACTCACATATCCGGGGTTATCTTTTGAAATAGTTGTTGGCTTTTTCTGAACGGTAACCAGCTTTTTTTCCCGTTTTGCATCAACTATCAGAACAACATCTTCCACATATGGCGCCGGGAACCCACAGTTTAAGTTCAGGTTATAGTCACCTAAAAGGATGGTGTAGGCAGGCATATAGTCGCCGTACCGTTTATCGCCCAGACGGTTTAAAATCTGTTCCGTAAGTATCTTGAACTCCCTTTGACGCAATTCGCCGCCCGAAAGGGGCAACAAAGCATTTTCCTTTGGGTTAAATCTGATATGAGTATTAATTAGCCTGAATTCGCAAAACGGCCCTCCTGAGATAGTGCCAACAGGAGTGAAGCGGCCATAGTACGGATGACGTAAAAGTCCAGCGCTGCCAAGATCCTTGTCTTGTCTATACTGAACCCAGAGCGCCGGTTCTGTTACGGGCTTTAATCTTGCAGTGTTCCAAGCAAAGGCATATCCTTCGCCGCTGTCATCATTTTTAGACCGTGTTCTTATCCAACGATAATCCCAACTGAAATTTGCAGGGAATATATATGGCATAACATTATCGGTCAGAACCTCCTGCATAGCTACAACGTCAAAATTGTCCCGAATTATCGTACCTATATCGCCATAGGCCCTCCTAACTGATTTGCCATCGTTCCCTTCATCCTCATCTTTTGTTGAAAAAGAGAGTTTTCTTAGATTAAAAGAGCCTATTTTATAACCCATTAAAAAAACCTCCCCTGTAAATCAACATCATATTTCGTCGTAAAATACCATATTACAATTTTATTTTACCACTTCTATCTTTTTTTGTCAATAAGTTTTGAAGATAATATATATTATAATTTGTATTTTATAATAAACTATAATAGTTTGAACAACTTCGCCGCATACTATAAAATATATATGGGTGAAAGCTATGTACAATATAGGCAGGCGGCTGCGGGAGCTGCGCGAGCAGGCGCACCTGTCGCAGGAGCAGGCGGCGCTTTCGGCCAACATAACTCCGGCCTATCTCGGTCAAATCGAAAGGGGAGAGAAAAACCCCACCGTTATGACCGTTGAAAAGCTGTGCGGTGTGTTCAGGCTTTCGCTGCCGGAGTTCTTTTCGGATCAGGAATTCCGAACCGCCGGCGGCGCGACCGAGGATAAGGTGGTCGCGCTGCTGGGCGGCCGTTCCGAGAAGGAAAAAAATGAACTTTACCGGCTTCTCCGCGACGCTCTCAAGCTTCGGGATCTGGAAAGCCGGAACGAGGAGTAGGGTCTCAGGCTCCGTGGTTGCAGTGCGGGGCCAGGCTTTCCTATGCCTCAAATCCATTATAGCCAATCAGCCGGACAAGTGACTGTCCGGCTGAATTTTTTATTCGTATTTTTCCAACATTTTTTTCAAGGTGTCTTTAATATCGGCGGCAAAACGCTGCGGCGACAGAACCTTGACCCACTCGCCCTGAGACAGCAGAAACATTTTTACACCGTCGCCGTAGACCTCCGCCTCGAATATGGCCGTGCGTCCCTTTTGCTTGACGAGCCGTGCCGTTGGCAGCTTATCCAGTATGGCGTCCACACTTGGGCCGGTGTACTCGAAGGTTATCTTCATCAGCTCGCCGGGGAACATCAGGTGTATGCGCTCCCTCAGCGCTCCCTCGTCAAACTCCGTGCGCCGGTCGGGCTCGAAGGTCTCACGGTGCTCGATCATTTTGGTTATCCGGTCGATGCGGAAATACTTGGGATAGTCCGGGCCGGGGGTTTCGTAGGCGATGAGATAAAAATAGTATTCGCTGAACATTATACTTACCGGCCTCAACCGCCGGGTCACGATGTCGCCGGCCATTTTTCGGTAAGTGACCGTTATTTCATGCCTTGAGTAAATCGTGTTTGTCAGCTGCCAGATGTCGTCGATGAGCCGGCCGCTCTCACAGCGCACCTCGTTGTAGTGGCCCAGCTCCTTTTGTATCAGCTTGCTCATGAGCCTGCGGTCGCCGGCGGTGGTGAAGGCTTTGAGCTTGTCCACTATGCCCAGCAGGTCGCTCTTGGGCAGGGCGCGGCTGCCGATGAGTATTTTCACGGCGGCGATAAGCTCCTTGCTCAGCAGGAACTCGTCAAACTCCAGCCGGTATACCTTGGCCGAGTAGTCGTAAACAAGCTCGGTGTTACCTACTAAGTCGCGGTTTTCCGCCAGAAAGGTCTTTATCTCGCCGATGTCGCGGGAAATGCTCTTTTGCGATAGCCCGTGCTCGTCGGCCAGCGCCTTGACCGACAGGTTTTCGCCCCGCAGTCCGCGGTAAAATATCTCTAAAATACGGTCATTCTTTTCCATTTTTCTGCCTCCCGTGTATGTTTCTGATTTTATTATACCACGAGTGCGGGACATATATGTGTCCGCCATAAATATATTATACAATATTTGTGAGGCATAGGCAATGGAGAATCGAACCGTATTGAGCAAGAGCGGCATCGTAGCTGAATTTGCCGCCGACGGTGTATTTTTCAGTCACGGTCTTTGCTTTTTGCACAAGCCCGTCAAGGAGAGGGTATGTTTCCATCTTTTCAAATTCCGCCATAACGTCCGCCGCCTTTGAGCCTAAGCTGAGGGCCGGGGTGGAAAGAATAGAGATAAGTGCGGTTCCGGCGGCTGCCGTTTTTATCCTTTATCTCCCATTTGTCGTTGAGGTTGAAAACATTCTCTCTCGCCTCCTCGAGCTGGCCGGTGAGCTCCGACGGACTTTCCCTTGGGTCGGCGGAGGGGAAGTTGAAATATATGTGCTGAAATATGAAGGCGTCGCTGTAAGGCTCTCCGCTGGTGACATAGCCGATCTCACCGTTGCCGCTGATCATTCCGTCCCGCCAGGCGCGGCTGCCGCAGTCCGTGCGGCGGTCTGTTATTGGGTTATAGCTGTTAACAAAATTACCTTTGCTGTATGGCATGGTTGTCTCCCCCCTTTTATATTATTATACACCTTTCCGCCTGAAAAGTAAATACAAAAAGCGGCATATTTATTCGCACAAAATTTTTCTTGACAAAATCGAAATATGTATGATAAAATACCACTTGCAAAACGACGACACATGTGTTACCCCAAAAGGTATGTAAATCTGATTACGGAACGTATGGCCCTTTTGAGTGACACTTGTGTTTTTTGTTGCAAAAATTATTTGACGGAGGATTTTTATGCCAAGAAATCGATTTCAAAGAATGATATTCGCATTTTTGACCGTGCTGGTGACGGTACACGCATACGTGTTTTACAGCCTGTACGTCATAAACGGCGGCACATTCATGGAGCTTACGGGGGCGAGGAGTGTGTTGGGCGCGATACACGCAATGGGCGGAATAAGCGTGTTCGGGTCATTTTTACCGATATGGGCGGTCGTACTTATAGAGTTTGTCTTTGCATACTCGCTCGAAATTATTATGGGCTGTCCCTGTTCGTTCAAGCTCGCCGCAAAGGTTTTCGACCCGGCGAATACTCACCCCGTGCTTTCTGAAACTGCGATAATCTGCGCCACGGTCGGCCTGATGTGTCCGGTGATGAGCTTTATTGCCGCATGGCTGTATTATCCGTATTTCGCAGGATTTAGCATATTTACGCTGCTCGCCAACTGGCTCAAGCTCGTGTGCTTCAACTTTCCGTTTGCGTTTTTTTCGCAACTCTTTTTCATCCAGCCTTTAATACGAACCGTGTTCAAATTCCTGTTTCGCAAGGATATCGCCGCACATACAAGGCCAGCAAACTTTTGATAGAGGAGGCGGAGGACTATCTTGATAAAATCCTGAACCCTCCGGAGAAACATGACGAAACGGACTAATATATCCTTGAGCGCGACTGCTGTAACGGTGTCAGCGTCTTTGTTGGTATTTCGTCTAAAACCACAAAAGGTGTTTTGAAGTATAATATACCCCTCTATGACGGCGCGGATAGGGTCAAGACCATGCTAATACTTGATTTTGACAGCCTGATGCCACTGTGCCGATGTAAATTGATTGAGATTAAAAATCCTTATCCGCCAAAGAAAAGCTCACAATCGCTCTCAGACACAAAATTTGGGGATAAATAAAATTTATAAAATGTATGTAGTAAAATGATATGAACCAAAAAGATGAGAAATTCAACCAAAGGTATGGTATAATTGAGTTACCAC
>CANRJP010000142.1 GCA_947630975.1 uncultured Clostridia bacterium | reverse complement strand
TTTTTTCTGCCTTTTTCTGCTGCCATTTTATTTAAAAAGGTGCATCTTTTTGTCTTTCGACTTCAAAGATGCACCTTTCTTTTTTTCTTTCGTTAGCTTAACTTAATGCCATTGGGGTACACGCCCCGGGATTTTATGTTTTTGATTGAAAGAGAGTTCCCTGTCGAGCTTTAGCCCTGTCGGGGCAAATCTCATCTTTGCGGCGCCGAACACCGGCTCCAAGTCGGTATGCACGTCCCATTTTTTGGTATGTGAGCAAAAACCTGTTGACATTTTGGCGCAAAAGGGTTAAAATATAGTTTAGCGGAAAGCGAGAACATCAACGGGAGGAAATCAGCGTGAATTTAGAGCATCATTCCAGAAAGACCTTTTACCGCCGTCCCTTCGGGGCGGTTCCCTGCGGCGCCGCCGTACGCCTTAGACTGGCGGTGGAGAGCTACGCTATTCCCTCCAAGGTGGAGTGCATAGTGGGCAACCGGGCCATACCCATGTACTATGTCTCCGAGGTGAACCACAACCGGCTCTATGAGTGCCGTTTCAACGCCCCCGACGACGAGGGGCTGCTCTGGTACTGCTTCCGGGCCGAGGCCGACGGCGAGACGGCCTACTATGGCAACAACAGCGAGTTTCTGGGCGGACGGGGCCAGATGTACCCCGAAAAGCCCCCCGTCCTCTTTCAGATAACGGTCTATGACAGGGACTTCAAAACCCCGGAGTGGCTCTGGGACGCGGTGGTGTACCAGATTTTCCCCGACCGCTTCAACCGGGCGGGGGACACTCCCTTCCACGGAATTAAGCGCGAGTGGGGCGAACAGCCCTTTTATAAGGCCGAGCAGTTCGGCGGGGAGTACACCGCCGACGACTTTTTCGGCGGCAATCTTGAGGGCATAAGGCAGAAGCTGCCCTACCTGAAGGAGCTGGGTGTGGGGGCCGTGTACCTGAACCCCATCTTTAAGTCACAGTCCAATCACCGTTACAACACCGGCGACTATGAGACTGTCGACCCCCTGCTGGGCACCAACGAAGAGTTCCGGGCGCTGGCAGAGGAGTTTAAGGAAAACGGCATCCGCCTCATTCTGGACGGTGTGTTCAGCCACACCGGCGACGACAGCCGTTACTTCAACAAATTGGGCAATTACGACAGCGTGGGGGCCTATCAGAGCAAGGACAGCCCCTATTACAACTGGTACGCCTTCCGGAACTGGCCCGACGACTACGAGTCATGGTGGGGCTTTACCACTCTGCCCAACACCAACGAGATGCACCCCGACTATCTGGACTATGTGATAAAGGACAACGACTCCATCATCCGCCGCTGGCTTAAGGCCGGAGCTTCCGGCTGGCGTCTGGACGTGGCCGACGAGCTGCCCGACGAGTTCATCAAGGAGCTCCGCGCCGCCGTGAAGGAGCAGGATCCCGAGGCCGCCGTGATCGGCGAGGTCTGGGAGGACGCCAGCCACAAGGTGAGCTATGGCTGTCAGCGTCAGTTTTTCTGGGGCAAGAGCCTTGACGCGGTGATGAACTACGTCACCCGAGGCGCCGTGCTGGACTTCCTTGTCTATGGCAACGCCCACCGCTTTGTGCGCCGTATCAGCTCCATGGTGGAGAATTATCCCAAGCCCGCCCTGTACACCAGCCTTAACCTCATCTCCAGCCACGACGTGCCCCGGGCGCTGACCGTTCTCAGCGGCGCACCGCCGGTGGACGGCATGAGCCGCGAGCGTCAGGCCAACTGGGTCATTTCTCCCGAGGACAGGGAGCTGGCCCTTCGGCGCATGGCCCTGGCCGTGGTGCTGCAAATGACCGTCCCCGGCGCGCCATGCATCTACTACGGCGACGAGGCCGGGGCCGAGGGCTACACCGACCCCTTCAACCGGGGCTGCTACCCCTGGGGCCGCGAAAATTTGGGACTGCTGGACTTCCACAGGAAAATGACCGCCCTCTATAACGGTGAGCTAACCCTCCGCACCGGCTATTTCGAGCCCCTCATGACCTATGAGGACACCACCGTCTACCTTCGCAGCCTCCGCCGCGGCAAGGACGTGTTCGGCCGTGAGGGCGACAGCGAGGGCATCGTTGTGGCCGTCAACGCCGGCGGCCGCTCCGTCCGCCTGACCGTTGGGCTGGGCCGCTTCGGAGCCTATGACGCCGCCGATATGATCGAGGGCGACGGTCTGCCCCTCGTGGACACCAAGCTGGATCTGGACGTGGAGCCCATGAGCTTCCGGCTGATAAAAATAAAACTGGGCCTTAACGACCCCACCGATTTTGACTGATATGAAAAACGATATTTTGACCGTGAACGTGACCGCCGTGGGCAGCGAGGGCGAGGGCATCGCCCGCCGCTCCGACGGCTACACCTACTTTGTGCCCGGCGCCCTTCCCGGCGACCGGGCCGAAATTCTTGTATTGAAGGAAAATAAGAGCTACGGCTACGGCAAGCTTTTGAATATCCTCGAACCCTCGCCCCACCGTGTGGAGCCGGTCTGCGCCGTTTTCGGCAAGTGCGGCGGCTGCGGTCTGCTTTCCGCCGATTACGGCTTTCAGTTGGAGCTGAAAAGGCGGGCCGTGGCCGACGCCCTTGAGCGCATCGGCGGCTTCGACGGCGGTCTTACGGCTCCATGCGTCCCCAGCGAGCCCTGCTTCGGCTACCGAAACAAGGCCCAGTACCCCGTGGCTCCCGACCTGAGCTTCGGCTTTTACGCCCCCCGCAGTCATCGGGTGGTGCCCTGGAGCGATTGCAGGCTTCAGGATCCGGAGCTGAACCGGGTTGCGGCGGAAATTTCCGCCTGGGCAAGGGAAAACGGCGTTTCCGCCTATGACGAAAAAAGCGGCGGGGGCTGCCTCCGCCACATCTACGTCCGTCGGGGCAAGACGGAGATGGTGGCCGCCGTAGTCGCGGCCTTCCGTCCGAAGGGCCTGGAGCTTCTGGCGGACAGGCTCTGGGCGGCTTTTCCCGCCATGGCGGGGCTTGTGCTGAACCTGAACGGTAAAAAGACCAATGCAATTTTGGGCGATAAGCAGGAGATAATTCGGGGTCGGGACTATATTCTGGACACTATCGGCGATATTAAATATAAAGTGAACTACCGCAGCTTTTATCAGGTGAACCCTTACACCACAAAGCGGCTCTATGACAAGGTGCGGGAGGTTTGCGCCCTCACCGGAACGGAGACGGTTTTTGACCTGTACTGCGGGGCCGGGACTATCGGCCTGTATTTGGCGTCCGCCGCCGCCTCCGTCACCGGGGTGGAGGTCGTGCCCGAGGCCGTGGCCAACGCCCGTGAGAACGCCGCCCTCAACGGCGTGACCAACGCCGAGTTTTTCTGCGGCAAAGCCGAGGAGCTGTGCCCGAAGATGGCCGCCGAGGGCTGTCGGGCCGATGTGGTTGTTCTCGACCCGCCCCGTAAGGGCTGCGAGCCGGAGCTGCTCCGGGCCGCAGCCGCGCTAAAGCCTCGGCGGATAGTTTACGTTTCCTGCAATCCCTCCACCATGGCCCGGGACTGCGCCGTTTTGCGTGAGCTGGGGTATGAACTTGTCGAGGCCGCGCCATTTGACCAGTTCCCGCATACCGCCCATGTCGAGTGCGTATGCCTGTTGCTGTCCGCCGCCGATTAAAAAGCCGGCTATGAGGAAATCAAGGCGTATGCGCATAAAAAACTCGGAATGAAGGTCGACCAATTCAATTTTGTGCAACAGTAATCTTTTGACGCATATTTGATGCGAAATTAAAAAGGAGGAAAATAATGGGAAACTCTAAGTTTTTAGAAGCATTAACCGGTGATGAATATAAAGAGCTGTCAAAGAAGCTTTGGATAATCCAAAATCATAGATGTTTTATATGTGAAGAAAAAATTGATTTGGATGTTCAGACAACTAATATTGACCACATTCATCCGCTTGTAACCGGTGGAAAAGATGAGGAAAGCAATTTCGGGATTACGCACGAGCATTGCAATAAATCAAAGAAAGATTCAGACTTGATTGTCGCGAGGAAAATCGCAAAACTTGAAAAGATTATCAAAGAAGCAGAAAACATGAAGGAAGCTCCTTCATTAAAGCATGTTTTGGATAGCAACGGCGGAGCTAAGTATAATTTCAAGTACAAAATTGAAGACGGAAAGCTAATATATTCTTTTGACGAGCTTGGTGATACAACAATAAGAAAATCCGAAATCTTTGTTGACGAACTATCCAAAGAGCAGACCGCCTATATCAGTATTCCTATTGAATATCTTTTCCATGACGATTCCTTAAATCCAAGAGGCCTTAACAGTTCTGTTAATCTTCTTATTAAGGAATTCTACAAGTCAAATCCGCAATTGCAGATCGCACTTGCTCGAATTAACGACGGCAAAATCAAACTGTTTGATGGTCAACATAAAACTGTTGCTCAGATTATGCTTGGTGTCAAGAGAATAGTTGTAAGGTTGTTTATTAATCCGGATATTGATAGATTGATGGAAACAAACTTGAATGCCGGTAAAAAACTAAGGCAGATTGCATTTGATAAGTCAATCGTAAGACAACTTCACGACACTCTTTATGCAGAACGAATCAGAAGATACCAAATGGATCATTCTCTCGCAGAAGATGATTACAGTTTTTCAGAACAACAATTGGTTGAGCACTTTAAAGGCGAAAGAGGCAATGTTAAGACATATATAATAAATAGCCAAAAAAATGTTGTAACACACGACCAAGGGAACAAATTACAGTCGTATATAAATTTTGAAGGCCGCGGATTTTCCTTGCCGCTATCGTATAGTACATTTGAAAAAACACTTCTTGCAACATTCATTAATGCAAAAACGGTACTTAATACTCCAATCAATTATAAAGTGGAAGAAGGTCTCAATCCGAGAACTTTGGAAAAAGAGCAACTTATTCAATTATGCAGTTTAATAGCGGAAACATTCTTAATTGGAAAATATGATGACAGCATCGGTACTAATAAAATTGAGAATAGCATTGCGACAGGAAAAGGTTATTCAATTCCTGATGAACATTTAATCGCTTGCCGTTTCTTCAAAGAAGAAGTGATGTATAACTGGATTAAGTACATAGAACTTTTGATTAAAAATTAGATAGGAATTTTGATTATCTCTTTAGAAGTTCTTAAATGTCGGTATAGCCCGTATTTTCGGGCTTTTCCGGCATTTTTGATATGGGGAGAAGTTCACATATACCCTCAAAACTTTTTAGGTTTTCTCTCTCAAAGGTAGTAAAC
>CANRJP010000141.1 GCA_947630975.1 uncultured Clostridia bacterium | reverse complement strand
GAGGTGAATATGGTTGGGAAAGCAAGGTCGAGGGACTGCTTTATGGCCTCCAGCTTGGACATTTCCCGCCGGAACTCTGTATAACGGTTGGTTATTACTATCGCATAGTCTATATTGGCGCCCATCTGTATGGAGCTTACTATGAGATAGCTCATGAAGAACAAAGGCTTGTTCATAAGCGTTGGGAAGGAGAAGTTGATCCAGATACTACCCTGTATCACCAAAATCAGGATTATGGGAATGCCCGCCGACTGAAAAGTGAAAAACAGCACCAGCATTACAAACAAAATGGAAAGTATGCTTATGAGGGTGTTGTCGTGGCCGAAGGTGGAGGACAGATCAAAATCGTTGGTGGAATTGCCCGCGAGAGTGACGTCGTCGTAGTATTTTTCAGCCGTGCTCCTCACCTTGTCCAAAAATTCAAATGTTTCGGGACTTTCTTCCGGCAGATTGAGGTTCAGGACAAGACGGCTGTGAGCGTCGCTTTCCAACTGGAGCTTACCGTCGGAGAGCTTTTCATTCAATTCGGAAAGGGTGTCGGCGGTGTCCTTGTCCAAATTTACATACCCGTCCTGTTCGACGTCATACACAAAATCGAACAGATCGACAAGGGCAATACGGTAGTCGTCAATGCCGCCGATTATTCTACCGTAATTTTCCTCCTTGGAAGCATAGGCCGTGTAAACCAGCCGCACCAGCTCAACGTCAAGGTCTGTCAGCTCCGCAAACTCCCGGGGACTGAGCCGGTCGCCAACACTGTATCCGTCCTTGGCCTCCACGGCGGCGAGAGCGGTGACGCTGTCCACCTCGTCAAAGTCCCCCAGCTCCTTCGCCAGAGCCTGTTCCTTTTCGTAATCGCCGGAAGGAATGAGCACGGCCAGTACATTTGTGGAGCTAAAGGTGCTGTCTATCATTTCCTGAGCTATCTGAGCCTCGTTTTTGTTTATGGTGGAAAGGCTGGTATAGCTGTACACATAGGGACAGTTATTGGACAGGAAAAAGCACACTATTACCGACGCCGCAAAAATCGCGGGAGTTATGTAGCGCAGCTTCACGACCAGATTGTTCCAGGCCGTGATCTTAGGCACAAAGCTTCGGTGGTGTGTTTTGTCGATGAGGGGGCTGAATGACAGCAGCAGTCCTGGCATAAGGGTAAAAACAGTAATTATGCTTATGATTATGGCTTTGATCATTACCATGCTCATGTCGAAGCCCAGCCGGAAGTGCATAAAGCTCATGGCTCCCAATCCCGAAAGTGTGGTCAGGCAACTGCCCGAAATTTCCGGTATGGCCTTACACAGGGCCTGAACCACCGCGTCTCTTGGGCTGAGGCTCTCCCTCTCCTCGGTATAGCGGTGACAGAGAATGATGGCATAGTCTATGGCAAGAGCAAGCTGCAAAACCACCGATATTGAGTTTGAAATAAAGGATATTGTGCCGAACATGAAGTTAGTACCCTTGTTCAGCAGGGCGGACATCCCAAAGGTTATTACAAGTACCGGTATCTCCATGTACGTCCGTGAGGTGAGGGTAAGGACGGAGAGAATTATCACGCAGGCGATAACCATTACCATAGCCATTTCTTTTTCGGTAGTTTCGGCCTGAGTATTGCCGAGCTGGGCCGATACGTACAAATCGTAATTCTTGAGCCTGCTTTCGATTTCGCTAAGAGCCGCCTCACATATCGGGTCGTCAGACTCGCCGCTAAAGGTCACGGAGAATAAAGCCGCCGCGTCGCAGTAGTGGGCGCCGGTATCGTCAAAGGCTATCTCCTTAACTCCGTCAATTTTTTCAAGCTCCGTCTTAAGTTCTTCCGCGTCGGAAAAGGTTATATTGTCCACCATGGCCTCGGCCGTGGCATAGGTGGTGAACTCCTCGTCCATCATCGTCAGGCCCCGGCGGGTTTCCGAAGCCTCGTCCAAATAATCGGTCAGGTCGTTGTCCACCTTTACCCAGCCGGTGGAAAACACGCTGAAAATAGCTAAAAGTATGTAAATAAGATAAAAGCCTTTCCTGCGGTCAACTATAAAAGCCGCCACCTTCTCAAGAGGCTTGTTCATAAAAATCCTCCCCAAATCATTGACAAATGTTAATTAAACGATTATAATAATATTATACTTATGAAAGTCAAATAATACAATATGCAGATTTTATCAAATTGACGTATAATCAACAGAACAGAGGAAAATTGTTGAACTGGAGGGAACTTCTATGCCCAATAACGAGGACCGCCGGGTACGTAAGACAAAAAAGCTGATGACGGACGCTCTGGCCCAATTATTAATGGAAAAACCTCTGAGCGCCATAAGCGTCAGGGAAATCGCCGAGCTGGCCGACATAAACCGGGGCACCTTTTATCTGCATTATCGGGATATTTACGACATGGCCCGCCAGCTCCAGGACGAGATAATCGAAAAATTCAACCGCATAGTGGACAGTCACACCAGCCGCGAAAGCACGAACGAGCTGTTCCCGCTTTTGACGGAGCTCTTTGGACTTCTGTCGGAGAACGCCCGGTTTGCCCAAGTGATGGTGGGTAAGAACGGGGACGCGGCCTTTCTGGACAAGCTGAAAAATATAGTCCGGGAAAAGTGTCTGGCCGACGCGCATAAGATGCTCAACATCAAAAACTCCGGTGATTTCGAGTATTTCTACAATTACATAGTATCGGGCTGTCTTGGTGTGTGCCACGCCTGGCTGGCGGGCGGCATGAAGGAATCCCCCGCCCAGATGGCTGAACTTGTGGAACGCATGATGCTACACGGAGTGCGGGCCGTGTCGTGAATCTCTACTAAACCATAAATTAATAAAATCAGCCGCCATGTGCGGCCACTGAAAAAGTCTTGCGATTGGCAGTTGTTCAGAGCGCGAATAGCGCTGCCAGTACCATGCCCTTATAGGGCTTAATCAAGCCACCGGCTCAGCCGGTGATACTTGACTGTTGAAATAGGATGAAACTATATATTGTGTATAAAAATGCAATGAATTTAAAAATTCATCTAACATCACAGCAATTGTTATATTTTAGTCTTTATAAAATTGTATATTTTTCCATGTAATCGTTTCTGAAATTATGATATAATACAAACTATGACAAAAGTTTTAGCTTCTGCGGAGAAGGCAAATGGTTAGACACGTTTTTATTTTTAAAACAATTTCGTCTTTTTTTACGATAATTGCAATAGTGATACCATTTTTACAGTTTTCAGGGGTAAAAACATATAAGAAATTATTTGAAAAATTGGGGGTCGGGACGGAAGGATTACGCATTATAATTGCGATAACATCAGCGGCAATTGCATTCATGCGCAATATCAGCAGCTTTTGAAGGAACACAATATTGTTCAAAACATATCCCGAAAAGGGAATTACATGGAAAACTTCTTTGGAAGATTGAAAGTCGAGATGTTTTATGGCGAGAAATTTGCAAGCGTTAACGCTTTCATTACCGAATTAATACTAATCCCTGCTAAAAACATCACATATATTTTCGAGGATGATTTGTGCAGGACGAGGCGAACGACGCAGACGGGCTGTCGCCCGTCAAGGAGGACAACAATATCCTGCGCAAATCACACCGAAAAGATTTGGGCTTTTTATCAGGGGTTAGTATAAAGCATTATATTGACTATTACAACAATAACGCATTTCAGTTAAGCCAAAAGGAATGGGCCCGGTACGGCACCGGACTCATTATCAGGTAATTTAAGTTTATATTTTGTCTAAACTTTGGGGTTCACTTCAGGTGGTGAGAACTGGACTATATAATATCTCTTTTCACTATCAGTTTAACACAAAGCAACGGAAAAGCAACGGAATTGTCAATAGTGTCAATATTAAATTTTTGAGAAATTTCAATCCCTCTGCCGCACACCGTCGCCAACACCGGAGTCATAAACTCACACATACAAAATATTATCAGATATATAGTCCTTTAATAATGCGTCATGCGTTAAAAGTTTGAGTCCGTCTACACAAGCCTGACAAATGAGAATGCGGTCGAAAGGATCCTTGTGCGGAGAAGCGACCTCGCTGCGTCGAAGCTCGGCCAGTGCGAATATGGCGCTTTCCCTGAGATGAAGCTGCTCATAACCGGCTTTCATGGAGCAATCATAGATGTAACGGGCTGTCATTGGAATGCTGTCAGGGTGGGCAAGGTGTTTGAGTTCAATCTCCCAGAGACTCGCCGTGCTGAAATAAATGCTGTTTTCCCCATCGAGAATGAGCCTTTTTGCCTCGGCAGGCAGCCGAGGACTGTCGTACAGCGCCCATAAAAGTATATGAGTATCAAGTAAAATTTTCACAGGTCTCTATCCTCCGCGAACATCTCAAGAATATCCTTATCGGCGTTATCAAATTGCGCATCAAAATCGTCGGGAAGGGGAACACCGGTGTTTGCCGCGCCAATTCGGTTGGCAGCCGGCTTTTTGGGAATTAAGGTAAGCTGTGCGACCTCCTGACCGTTGCGCGCAATATAGATGATGTCCTGTTCCTGTGTTTCGAGAAGCCTCACAAGCTTGGAAAGGTCTGTCTTAGCCTCAAGCATATTTACCTGCATCATAAAATCATCTCCAAAAATATATTTAGCTAACATTAGCTAAATATATTTTAACATAAATATCGGGCAATGTCAAGCACTCAGGTAGTTTTTTTATTGGTGAAAATCATTTATGTGAGATTGAAGTCCATCTATATGAGCCCTCTTAAATTTCAATCCCTATCATCCAATTACGCAACCAAAATCCCCAAATGGGGATTTTAAACAGAGTAATCCCCATTTGGGGATAAATACACAAACATCGCAGAGGAGGGCGTTTTTTTAATTAAATTGCGAGCCCATGAAGGGCGAGCATTTAGTGACCCGAAGCGACGGACAAGTAATATCAAGCTGTTACCGTCGGCCTTCGTGGCAGACGGAACAGGGCTGAAGGTTTCTGTCGAGGGCATATTCCAATATGCAGTTTTGTATTGACGTTGAATTAGCTATTGTCGGACAATCCTCATAGTGATATTTGTCCCCCAACGTAGTGAAATATACCTGTCGCATGGGGTCATGCTCAAAATTGTACAGTTTTTCATAATCGGCATATCCAATACGGCAACCGGCACGAAACGACAAAATCCCGGTGGCAAGGCAAACCGAGGTAACGAAAGAGGGAATATAACGCCTTCTCAGACGGACAGATCGAGCTATGTTGAACGCATCAAGAGCCTGAGCCGAGTGTTCAATGACGAAGTTACAAACGCATTTTTGGACGATTTTACCGAAGACGAGCTTAGAAGA
>CANRJP010000140.1 GCA_947630975.1 uncultured Clostridia bacterium | reverse complement strand
AACAGGCCCTCCCTCATAAAGTGTAGAGGAAAGGGATGATTTTAAATGTTGGCAACTGTTCCGTCCCGGACGTCGGCGTCAAGGCTGAAAAAAAGTCTGGCCGCCGTGGGGATAAAAACCAATATAACACAGACGCCCTCGGTGCTGACAAAGGAAGGGTGCGGCTACAGTCTGCGGTTTGACGAGGAGTTCCGTCCCCAGGTCCAAAGCGCGGCCCGGGAGCTTAAAATAAATATCAGGGCATTTTTCGCCGAGGAGAACGGGGGTTATGTAAAGCGATGATCTATCTTGACAACGCCGCCACCACCTATCCCAAGCCTCCGGCGGTGGTAAAGGCCGTGGTGGAGTTCATGGAAAGCTCCGGCGGCAACCCCGGCCGCGGAGGACACGAGCTGTCGCGCAGGGCGGGGGACACGGTCTATGGCTGCCGTGAGGAGTTGGCCCGGCTGTTCAACATCGACAACCCCGAGCGCATAGCATTCACAAAAAACGCTACCGAGGCCCTCAACACCGCCATAAACGGGGTGATACGCGAGGGGGACGAGATTTTGATATCGGCCATGGAGCATAACAGCGTCCTCCGTCCGGCGGTGGAGGCGGAGCGCCTGGGCGCAAGGCTGAAGATAGTGCCCGCCGACAGTTACGGGCGTGTGACGCCGCAGGCCATAGAGACGCTCATGAGCCATAAGACAAAGCTGGTCTGTGTAATTCACGCCTCCAACGTGGTGGGCACGGTCAACGACATAGCCGCCATAAACGAGCTTGTTCACAGCCGGGGAGCGTTGACGCTTTTTGACGCGGCTCAGACCGCCGGTCTGCTGCCCATCGACGCCTCGGACTTTGATTTTCTGGCCTTTGCCGGGCACAAGGGCCTTTACGGCCCCACGGGCACCGGCGGGCTTTACGTCAGGGAGGGACTGACGGTGAAGCCCCTGACCTTCGGTGGCACGGGCAGCGTTTCCGAAAGCGCCCTCATGCCGGACATCTTCCCCGACAGGCTGGAGGCCGGCACCGTCAACGCCGCCGGAATCGCCGGACTGCTGGAGGGCGTGCGCTTTGTAATGAACGAAGCCCCCGGCGAACGTGAGCGTCTCACGGCTCGGAGGCTGGCGGAAAAGCTGGGCTCCATAAAAAATGTCGAGGTACTTGGCGACAACGGAGTCAACGTCGTGGGCGTCCGGCTAAGGGGCGTGGACTGCGTGGACGCGGCCACCGCTCTTGACAGTGAATACGGCATAGCCGCCCGCGGCGGTCTCCACTGCGCCCCTCTGGCCCACAGGAGCCTTGGCACCATAGGCGCGGGTCTGCTTCGGTTCTCCACCGGGGCCTTCACCACCGAGGACGAGGTCGACGCGGCGGCAAGAGCGGTGAAAGAAATAATGGGAGGTCAGTAATCGTACAGCTCGCAAATTTTGCTGTCACAGTCGGCAGAGTCCGCTATTTCCCTCTGTAGCGGAAGCGGCGCCATGGGTATGGGCACCTCCTCCAGCATCCAGCGCAGCCACTTTCGGGCGGCAAAGGATTTTTCCAGAAAAAAGCCCACGGCGGAGGAGTTGAGCACGGCTGTCAGATAGTCGATGTCCAGCCCATCGATGCGGGGAATAATGATGTTGCAGCTGTTCAAGGTCAGGCGGCCCCGCCTGTCCACGGCGAAAACCGGTCTTTTGCCTATGAAGCGGTAGACGATCTTTTCCGGAGCGGAGTAAATTTCGGCGGGGGCGCATTGCTGACAACGGGTGATGTCGCAGGTCAGGAAGGCCGTCGGCTCCTTTATCTCAAAGGGTCTTATGTCCGTGCCCCTGATCAGGGGCTGGCCGGAGATTTTGGAGATTACGCCCCTGTTGCCGCCGGTCACAATGCCAAGGGCAAAAACGGCGTTTCCCTTCAGGTACACGGCGCCCTTCATCTGCCGCATTTTCGTCAGCAGTTCGTATTCTTCGTCGGTGACGTCCAGATTTAGACAGCGGAGGTCAGGCTCCCTCCGGCCAACGGTAAATTTGGAGTTGACCTTGCAGCCATCCAGCCCCGGCCGGGGGCTTTTTTCCGCCGTCAGCAGCACCGAGGGGCAGTATACCCCGTCGAAGCTGTCCGTCCTCAAATAGTCCGCCGAAACAAGGCGGGCGCAGCTCAACAGCTCCCGCCGGACGGGAGCGTGCATTTTTGTCGTCAGCAGGGACTGGGGCAGCACAAAGGCCAGCCGTCCGCCCTCGTTCAGCAGCTCCAAAGCGTGGGAGAGGAAGGCTCCCGACCTTTCCGGCCTGCCGCCCCAGGGAGGATTGCCGATTACGGTGTCCCAGCGGCCTTTTTCGTCGAAAAAGTTCTGTACCCTTATGTTATTGTACAAATATTCCGTTCCGTATTCGGGATAACGTATGTACAGGTTCAGCCTTGCCAAGGCTACCGCCACCGGGTCGATGTCCGTTCCGCAAAGTCCCAGGGGAGAGCCAAGGGCCTCGGCGGCGGCCAGCAGAAAGCTGCCGGAGCCGCAGCAGGGGTCGAGCACGGCTCCTTTGAGACTGGCCCGTTTCACCGCCTGATGGGCAACCCGCTCACCGGTGTAATATGCTCCCAGGGCTCGGCGGCGGTTCAGGGGCAGGAGGGATATATATATCAGGCCAAGAATGTCGCCGCCGTCGGCCTCCCACTGTGCGGAGGTGATTTTTTTTGTGCTTTCCGTGGGACGTGCCCCGCCCAGAAGGTCGTAGATAAGCCCCGCCCCACCGAAGTCCGCCCCGCCGTCCAAAAAGGCGTCCAGCCTGTCCGTGCCGGGGCTTACCCTGCGGAGGGCCGCTTCCGCCAGCAGCACCGGCAGTTCCGTTTCTTTTACGGGGTTTTTGAGCAGACTTTTCAACTCGTTGCCACCCTTTACATAACGGGAATACGGTACGCTGGCGGTGATGTTGGACTTGTTCCGCCGGCTTTGGAGCGAGTGCGAACCTTTCGCAGCTTCCACGTCCCGCACCGAAACAAGGCCGTCTCCTCCCCGGAGCCGGCCTGTTTTGAGCCAATTTTTGACTGTGGCGGCCGTCACGTTAAGAATTGCGGCGGCCTCATTGATTTCGATGTATTTTTCAGCCCTGTCCATCGGACAGCACCTCGTCGTCGTTTTTCAGCTTTTTCACGTTGACGGTTATCTCCACGGCGTTGCCCTCGTTCTGGAGCCGCAGCCCCTCCGGCACGTTCAGGGTCACGCTGAGTATGTCGCCGTCCTCGGCGGAGGACACGTCCAGCGGAGCGGAGGTGAGGACGTCCGTCCCCGCCAGAGCGTCGGCGCTGCCGTAAACCTTTATTGTGGTGGGGGAGTAGGTGATGTCTTTGTCATAGGGTATGCCCGTGAGGGAAATCTTCAAAGGCACGGTCTTTTCACGCAGCACGTTGTAGCTTACCTCCACCGTGGAGGGCACAAATGTAACGCCGGAAATGCTGTTCCCCTCGGCGTCATAGGCGGTAAGTCCAACCGAAACGGAGCCGCTCTGAGTTACGCCGCTGACGCTGACGCTTTTTGTGGTAACGGAGGCTATGGTGCTGGCAATGCTCTTTGGCCCCCGAACGGTTATCTCGTTGTTGGACAGTACCGTGTCGAATACGCTGTAGCCCTCGGCGGGAGAACCGACGACTCTGACGCTGATGGGGTAGGTGTCGGTGACTATCTCCTCGGCGGAAACCGTGACCGTGCCGTAGCGGGTGGACACCACGTCGATGTTGTTGGGCTCGGCGTTCACCTCGCAGACCACCGCCGTATCGCCCTCCCTGTGAATATCCGAAACGTCAAGGGTCACTTTTATATCGTCGGTTTCCACCCGTGAAAGGGCGTTGCGGCTGCCTCTCAGCTTCACGTCGATGGAGGTGCGGCCGGTGCCGGTCACATAATAGCCCGCCTCGGAAAGAGCGTCGCTGCCGATGACGGTTATGGGTATGTCTCTGAACCAACTGGTGCGCTCGGTGTCGTCCTGATAGGCCACGAAGGCCCAAAGGGCGATGGCCAGCAGCAGCGATACTATCTTGGGCGTGGTATTGGAGCCCTTTCTCTTTACTTTTTCCATGGCTTGATACCTCCCAACCAGTTGACTAACACATTATCGGAGGTATGAGCCTCGTCGGCGCTGAGAATCTTGTTCAAAGCCTTTTTAAGGGTCTCCTCAGTGTAGTTTCGGCTCATGTCCCCCTCGGAGGCTATGCTTATTTTGCCGGTCTCCTCGCTGACTACCACGACGACGGCGTCGCTGCTCTCGGTGAGGCCGATTGCCGCCCGGTGACGGGTGCCCAGCTCGCTGCTGAGTGACTCGTTGCGGGTCAGAGGCAGTATACATCTGGCCGCCAGAATTTTGCCGTCGCGGATTATCACCGCTCCGTCATGGAGGGGGGTGTTGGGTATAAAAATATTTATGAGAATGTCTCTCGAAACCTCGCCGTTGATGGTGCAGCCCGTGCGGATTATGTCGCCTATTTTGGTGGAGCGCTCCAGCACGATCAAAGCGCCTATGCGGAGGGCGCTCATTTCGGCGCAGGCGGCGGCCACCTCGGCGGCCACGTCGGCGGCGCCGGCGTCATCGTCGTGGTTGAACAGATTTGAAAATTTGGTGCGGCCCAGTCTTTCGAGGGCGCTGCGCAGCTCCGGCTGGAAGATGATGAGGATGGCGATCATGCCTATCTGCATCACGTTGCGGAGTATGTAGTTTATGGTGTTCAGGTGCAGCCAGCCGCTTACCAGAGTGGCGGCGATGAACAGGAGGATAGCCTTGAATATCGGGTTTGCCCTGGTTTCTCTGGCGATCATTATTGCCCGATAGAGTACAAAGGCGATGATGAGGATGTCTATCACGTCCATGACCCCGAACAGGGTAAAGAAACTCCTGACGGCCTCGGAAATGTCGTTTATTATTGTCATCGGCGTCGCCCCCCGTCAAGAATTTGTTACATATTTATTATACAGTAAAAGCCGATAAAAAGGAAGAGCTGATATAAAAATGAAACACAAATTTAACATTTGGGGCTGTAAAAAATGGCGCAGACCGTTCAAGGGCTGAAAACCTTTATTTAAGGCAAATTTATGTGTTAATAAAAGAAATAAAACTGTGAATTAATGTGGAAAAACCGCCCTTTTCTTGCGAAAAGACGGTTTTTCTTTTTAATTTAAGCCCTTGAACTACAAACGAAAATCACCCTCGGCGTACCTTTGTACGCCGTCGGGAGGGTCTGCTCGGCGGCAGGCATTCGCCTGTTTACACGCCGCTTCGCGGCGCCGCCTGCGCGGACTGATTTTCGTCCGTTCTGCACGATTTTTTTG
>CANRJP010000139.1 GCA_947630975.1 uncultured Clostridia bacterium | reverse complement strand
GCCTTTGCCTCGTTCTTGTGCTCAGAGTTGTACATTGAGGCAAGCTTTTTCTCGCACCGCTCAAGCCCGTCGGCATAATCGTAGAAGGCCGTGACATACTTGGGTCTTGAAAATATACCCCGCACCATAGCCTCGCCTACGGTCATTTCAGCGGCGATATTTTTGCCGAATATATCATGCTTGTCAAAGACTTTCACGTCCGACAGTCCCAGCACAGGGCAATTAGGATATACGGACAAAAGAGCAGGTATGGCGCTCGAACGGCACTCTCCGTCGCAACAGTCGTATTCGTCCAGCACAATCCGGTCGGGCCGAAGCTCGGCGAGGTCGTCCTCTATCATCAGCTTAAGGTTGGAGTAGGTCAAAAAACGGATGTTGGTCAGACCGTCAAAATGAGTTTCACTGTTTGCGAGCCACAAAACGCAATCGTTAAGGTGTTCCTCAGCCAGCTTAATTCCGATGCTTCTCTTGTCCGTCCCAGCGGGGTGTATAACGAGAGCCTTGCCCGACGTGCGGAGCATGGTCATGGCCGAGTCGTATGCTTTTTGATTGTATTCCGTCAATTCCGGCTTCATCCCGGCCACTCCTCTCTGAAAATCATTAAGTCATTATCTTAATCGAGTAATGGAAAAAGCGCCGCCGGTTAAGGGATCAACTCCCTTTTCCGACGGCGCTTTTGACGTTTTATACGGTTTCTTTTAACTTTTGACCACGATAAAAAGGCCGGTCAATTGCCGGCCATTCCAGCCCAATATATGAAATTTCGTGTGTTAGATTTTTATCAAATTCATGTACTGTCGCTTGGTATCAAGGGTGGTATGAACGTACCTATTCAACGTCATTGAGGCGTTGGCGTGACCCAAAATTTCACTCAGTGACTTGACGTCAAAGTTCATTCTTATACAATTTGACGCAAAAAGGTGACGGAGATCGTGAAAGCGTATGTCACGGAGGCCGTATTCCTTCAGCGTCCGCTTGAACGCACTTCTCAGCCTTGACGGTTCCGGAACGGCCTCAGTGCCGGTGATGATAAACGAGTTGTTGTCTGCCTTCAACTTGTTAAGCAGCCTTATCAGCGGCAATGGCAGCGGTATTGTCCGTAAGGAGCTTTGTGTTTTTGGCGTACCAACGTGAAGCCTTGTCCCGCCCGAATTGTCGGGGATTCTCTGCACCGTCCGGCGAACAGTGATCGTCCCTTCGGCGCTGTCATAGTCCTCCCATCGGAGACCGCAGACCTCGCCAATGCGCAGACCCGTGTACAGGGCCAGCAATATGCCAAGATTAACGGTAGATACCCGCGCCATCAAACATTTTGTGAGCCTCTGCTGTTCGGCTGGACTCAACATCTTTCTCTCGCGGCGCTCAATCTTTGGGGTTTTGACGTTCCTGATTTTATTTGGAATCTCGTACTCCTGTTCGCAGAAGTTAGCGACGGACTTAACAATGGCAACAATATCCCGCAGATACTTTTTAGAGATGCCGCCCTTGCCCTTAAGCCGGCCGTTCTCGGACTTTTCCCGTATAAAGCGATTCATCTCGCCGGTGTCGAGTTTGCGCATATCATTATTTGAAAGCTGGGGCAGTATCTGCCTTTTCAGCAAATATTCATAGTTTATGTATGTAGACTCTTTTACCCGCGGCTTCACGTCAGTGAGCCACTCGTTTGCCGCCCGGCCAAAGGATATGTATGACGCGGCATGACTGTCCGTCCGCCGTTCGATGAGCTTCTGCTTGACCTCTTTGTAACTATGACCATAAACCGATATATACTTTTTCTCGCCCCTGTTCTCGGTGAGAAACCTTCCCTCCCAGCGGCCGTCCTTGCGTTTGTAGATATTTTCCCCTTTTTTAGGCATTGTTGAGTCCTCCTTCGACAAATTATTGCAATCATTATACCATAAATTTGACGGCTTATTTTTTTATTCTTTGAAAAATATGGCGAAAGTCGCTTTTTTTCATGTAAATTTCCATAAAATTTTAGCCTTAACGTCTTGACAAAGCCGCTTCTGTATGCTATAATACCAAAAGAATTTGTGTGTATTTTCTTGCAAGGGTGCATTATGTAGATTTTTTTGGCAATATTGTAACGATTGGCCGTAAGGTTCAAATAAAATTAAGATAATGACTTAAAACATCATCTTAATATCCACGTTTTCTGTTTTTACAAAATATCGACATACAACCGGCCGACGAAAAATCGGCCGGTTTTTACTTTCCTGTCACATATCTGACCGCGTTTCTGACGAGCACAGCGGCCTCGGCGCGGGTGATGCTGTCGTCCGGGCGGAAGTTGCCGTCGCTGTCGCCGTGGACTATGCCCATCTCGAACAGCTCGTCGATTTCCTTCTCCGCCCAGTGCCCGTCTGTATCAGGGAACTTTGCCATAGTCTTCACCTCCTTGAGCGCGGCCCATGTGAGCGGCCCAACAGAGCCGTCTACTTCCAGTCCCGCGCGGGATTGAAATTCCTTCACCGCCGCGAGTGTGTTGGAGCCGAAGCTGCCGTCAACGGCCAAATCAAATCCCAGCTCGTTGAGCCGCGCTTGCAGCCGCTTCACAGCCTCGCCGGTGGAGCCTTTTTTCAAAATGGATTCCTCGCGGCTTTCGCCCATTTCGGTACGCACCAGGTCGAGGAAGTAGTCCCAGCCGTAATCGTCCAGAATACGGTGCGGGCAGTATTTCCCTGAGAAGTCCTGATGCTTTTTCACATTTGAGATACTCCAGCCATAATCCCTGAGCAGTTTGGCGGTCAGCCATGCGGCATTCTTCATGGCGGTTTCAAAATGGCTGCCGCCACTCTTGCTGTAACAAATCTCAATGCTGATATACTTGCGGTTCCCTGTTCCTCCGCCGCCGTCCCCGGCGTGCCATGCGTTTCGGTTGTCCGGTATGGCGTGTACGGCCTCCTTGTCGTCCACCGCGTAGTGGTAGCTCGTCTGTGCGCTGTTCCCAAGCATATATGCCACCTCGTTCTTGACACTGGCATCGTTAGCCGTGTTGTGGATACAGACGCCGACCGGGGTCATGGAATACGGGCATTTTATGTTATACTTAGACGAGGGGCAAAGGTTTTCTCTAATTGTCAACGCCATCATTACTACCTCCGTTGTTGTTTCCGGCATCGGCCATTCCTTCGCCTATTATGTAGGCAATCAAGGTCGCTCCGGCCATAATTATCGCCGTCACCTCGGTAACGCTGCTGTCCTTTGCGCCGGCGGCTATCATTATAGCCGTGACAAAGCCGGCCACAGCCGCCCAAAATTTGCGGCTGGTGAGCTTGTGTGTCCAATCAATTTTTTTCATGCAAACCATCCTTTCTAATTTTGGCCCATGTCATGGGCCTTTTTGTTCAAATGCTTGGCGAGCTTATCATGCGCCGTGGTCACTTCGCCGTCGCAGTTAAGCTGCTTAAGCCCGTTCAGGCAGGCGAGGATGGCGCAGCTCAGAATATACTGCTCTTCCTTTATCGCCTGAATGTCCTCATCCTGCCGTTTCTGTCTTGCGAACCACTTCACCGCGGCAGTTATCGCCGCCACTATGGTTCCCAGTGCGGTAACCACCGCCGCGATCTGGATAATGTTTTCAAATCCAATGTACATAACTGCCTCCTTTATGCCGAATTTAATTTCAAAGTTGACTTAAGTTCTTCAATAATGTCACATTCTTTCACCGTGACGCCAATAAAACCGGAACCTGTTGTTGCTGAATAGGGATAACCAGTTGTCAGCTTTTCTCCGACTTTGACAGTGTCAGTCCGCGTTTCCACGGTCGGATACGAGGACGTATTATCTATGTATGTCCATCTGACGCTTATGGGGCTTGTTCCATAGTTGACAATGGTGGATGTGCGGTCTTCAATATCGAATGTCCGGCTTACGCTCCCTATAATAAAAGCGTTGCCGCCGTTAAATTCACTTGCCGGTGTATATGCCCCAAACGGGAAGGATGAGTTTGAGCCGCAATAAACAGTGTATCCCAGCAGCCGAGCGCAAAGAATATCCGGCCCCATCCTCACAGTTTTGCCAATAGACTCATTCACCTTAGAAATCGCGTTACTGATATCAGAAGAAAGGGCAAATTCGGAAATGGAGCGGACAATCGAGTTGATTGCCTCAACAACCGACCCTTTATCGGTGGTTTCAAGATTGTTAAGACTGCCTACATCGGAGAGATAATATTCATATTCCGCAGGGGTACCGTATGCTGACAATATTCGGTAGTCACCATACAAAAGCTGCATATCACTTACCGCCGGAGCCTTTCCGTTATTGAACCTTTTTAGCAGCTCGGATGCCCCCTGTGACTCTATCCACTCAACGAGCGAGTCTGTTAAGTCGCTTTTCTGTATAACGTGGTCGGCTATTTTGCCGGAAGTGACAGCGTTATCCGCCAGCTTTGATGAGGTTACCGCGCCGTCATGGATTTTTCCTTCCGTAACGGCGTTGTCCTGAATTTTCGGCTGGGTAACCGCTCCGGCCTGTATCTTATCAGCCGACACAGCTTTGTCAGCCAGTTCAGCGGTGCTGATCTGACCGTCCATTATCATGGATGAGTCCACTTCTCTCCAATGAGTTTCCAGCTTATTGTTCTCATATACGGTTACAAGCACTTTGTTTTTAGTGCCCGCGGGATCAATTTTACTTATTGTAATGGCCTTTTCCGCTATTTTACCCTCGGTTACGGCACCGTCCTTTATTTTCCCCTGAGAAACGCTCCCGGCTTGCAGCTTATTTTCAGACACAGACTTATCGGCCAGTTTCCCCTCGGTAATCGAGCCGTCTTGAATTTTTCCCTGGGTTACAGCGCCGGTCTGTATCTTTTCGGAACTTACAGACTTATCCGTCAGTTTAGCCGAAGTCACGGCGCCGTCTGAAATGTCAGCCGTGTTAAGAGGGAATGACCTGCCGCTTCCTTTTATGCTCCTTCCGTTGGCGCCATTGAACACAGGTATATCTCCGTCCGTGGAACTCGTCGGGCCTGTTACGGCATATTTCTTTACCTCGTTGACCGCTTTCGGCGTTGCCGCCACGCCGTTTTCGGCCCCACTGGTACTATCAGTGGAATCCGATAAAGTTACATGACCGGAAATTGACCCGGCAGCCTTTATCGCCGCATGATCACTGTCTGCCGTTTTCCCGGCCTCTGCCTCTTCGCGGAGCTTTTCGTCCAGCGTCCGGAAGTTCCCGTCAAGCACCTCTATATCCACCGGGTCGTCAGGCCCCGGAAGGCTCAATTTGTAATGCTCGGTCTTATCCATAAGCTATTCCTCCTTATCCCCGAAATATCTGAGACCGTACCAATC
>CANRJP010000138.1 GCA_947630975.1 uncultured Clostridia bacterium | reverse complement strand
TTAAATCGCCAAATATTTCTGCGTATATTCGGTCTGCTCAAATTCAAGCTCTCCGCCCGGCGTTTTTCTTATCCAAAGCACTGCGGGCGCGGGCGTATCGTCGCGCAATCCCATTTTGCCCTTTTCTTTGTCAATATACTGGAGTGCAATATCATTTTTACCCCATGATTTTGACATTTTTTTTGCTTTTTCAAAGCTAAGCATATTTTCCCGGCAATAATTTTTGATCTCGTTTTCCCATTCCTCAAAAAGTCTGCACATATTCTATTCCTCCCTTTCAAACGTGCGATATTGTCCTTTAGAATTATAAATCACGCTGCCCTTTTGTTTAAAACATTCCAACACAGCAAGGTCACCGGGAGATGAAATCATGCAATTATAGTTTACACCCGGGTGTGTATGTCCGCTCCACTTATACCCCTGCCCGTTTAAATCTTGCGCTTCTTCTATGCCTATATTCACGCTTTTTATATCCCCGCGCACTATAAGTCTTTGATTGCCTTTCGTAAACAGAGCAAACTCGTCTCCGGTTTCTGCGGTCAGTGCCGCCAAATCTTTCATGTCTACGCTCTTTTTCGGAACTGTAGCTCTGCTGTCATATCCCGGAAGCTTTTCCAAGATTTTCTTTTGTCGGTTATTGAGGGGCCTGCCCGAATGGAGTATGGCGTTCGGCTGTCCTTTGCCGGTATTTCGTTGCTCTATGGGGCTGTCAATATTATTTATATTCATTATCATTCCACCCCTCAAGCTTATTATATCACTTTTCCCCGATTTGTCAATAGGGAAATGCCGCCCCGTGGCCTTAAAAAATTCCTCGTCACTCATAAGCTTATACTGAACGAAACAGCGGCAGTTGATGTCCTGACTTGCCACGCCGCTCTTGTCCGGTCGGCATTGCCGCCCACATAGGTTTTCCGGCCGTACATGGTCTTGACTGATGAAAAAATCGTACGGTAATATCTTTGACGGTTTTTCCGTAATAAAAGACTTCCGCGCTGGTTACATTCCGTCTTAAGTATTATCCGGTCGGAAGTCTTTTATTCAATTTCACACAAATGCACACAAAATTTCGCGTGGTTCCGCGGTTTTGTGTTTGTTCATTTTAAACTGCCGTACTGTTTAAACCGCCGTACTGTGCGTCGTCCACTGGCTCAAGCCACTCGTTTGAACATACCTCGCCCGGAACCTCCACCGCCAAATGGCTGAACCAACTGTCCGCCGCGGCTCCGTGCCAATGCTTAACTTCTGCGGGAATATTGATACAGTCGCCCGGCTTCATCTCTACCGGCTCCTTGCCCCACTCTTGGTACCAGCCCCGACCGCCGACGCAGATCAGTATCTGGCCGCCGCCCTTATCGGCGTGGTGGACATGCCAGTTATTGCGGCAGCCCGGCTCAAAGGTCACGTTGAAAATGCCGACTTGCTCCGAGGATATTGGCGCAAGGTAGCTCCGGCCGGTAAAATATTTAGCAAAACCGTCGTTTGGCGCACCGATGGGGAAGAGAATGGTGTTCTGATATCTGTCCTTTTCCGTAAGCTCCGGTTCCGTTTCATTCCATACGTCCTTCGCCAGACGGAACACCGCCCAGGCCTTGGGCCAGCCCACATAAAAGCCAACATGGGTCACAATGGCCGCTATCTCCGCCTTTGTCACGCCGTGGGCTTTGGCGTTTTCAAGGTGATAGGTCAGCGACGAATCGGTAATTCCCGAGGACATCAGCGCCACTACGGTAATAATGCAGCGCGTTTTTAAATCGATATCCCCGTTGTTCCAGTTCTCGCCGAAAAGCACATCGTCGTTGAAGTGTGCAAAGTCGGGGGCAAAGGTTCCGAGCTGATCCCGGCCCGCTGTCTGTGTAATTTTCTTGTTCATGATCATTCCTCCTGATTATGTATGCGGGAAAACTTGTTTTGACTTTGTGTCAGTATCATAATTATATCACCGTTCCGCCGTAATGTCAAGATGTTTTTTGAAAAAATATTGACATTGTGTCAAAAGTATGTTATACTATATTTGAACAAAATTACATCAAGGAGAAATGACTATGCCGAAAGGATCGCCCGAGCTCACCAACGCCCGCAAGGAGGAGATAATCAACGCCTGCGAGGCCCTGTACAAAACGGAGAGCTTTAAAGACATCACCATTAAGGAAATAGGCAACATCATCAGCTTTACGAGGACGTCCATTTACAACTATTTTCAGACCAAGGAGGAGATTTTCCTCGCACTGCTCGGACGGGAATACGACCGCATGAGCGAAGCTCTGAATGAATTGACAAAGGAGCGGCCTATTTTGACCGGTGACGAGTTTGCCCGGGCACTGGCCCATTTGTTGGAGGAGCGGGTTCAGCTTCTTAAGCTCATGTCCATGAACCATTACGACATGGAGTCGGGCAGCCGGCCGGAAAGGCTGACGGAGTTCAAGCGCTCCTTCGGCAGATCCATCAGCTCCGTGGAAATGTGCCTTAAGCAATATTTTCCATACATGACCGAGGAGGACAGAAGGGCTTTTCTTTACTCATTTTTTCCGTTTATGTTCGGGATATACCCCTACGCATTCGCCACCGAAGTGCAGAGGAAGGCCATGACCGACGCGGGCATGGAATATCCGGAGCTGACGGTTTACGACATGACTTATAACTGTATAAAAAGACTGCTGAATTTGTAAAAAACAACCGCAAAACGACCCGTTATATAAAAGTCAAGACCATCGGCTTAGCCGACGGTCTTGACTTAATATTAATACCGCATTATTCGTCTATCGTAACTGACTTTATTACGATAGGAGTTACGGGCACATCCTCGAAAACTCCGGGAACGACGGTTTCGGTCTCGGCGGCGGCGATACTGTCAACCACGGCCAGACTTTCCTCGTCGGTCACTTTTCCGAAGGCGGCATACAGTCCGTCCAGATGGGGAGCGTCGGCGTGCATGATGAAAAACTGGGAAGAGGCGCTGTCCGGATCGTTCGTACGGGCCATGGACAGCACGCCCCGGGCGTGGGGAAGCTCGTTGGTGAAGCCGTTATCCGTGAACTCACCCACGATACTGTCGGCTTCCTTCGCGTTAAGATCGGCGTCATAGCCGCCGCCCTGTATCATGAAGCCGCTTATAACCCGGTGGAAGATCGTGCCCTCGTAAAAGCCCTCGTTGGCCAGCTTTACGAAGTTTTCCACCGTCTTGGGGGCCAGGTCGGGATAAAGCTCGAAGTTGATAGTCTCGCCGGTCTCAAGCGTTATCGTGCCGTTTACGGTGTTGGCGGTCAGTTCCTCAAGGGAAGCGCCGTAGGTTTCGGTATCTGTGGCCGAGTCGGTTTCGGTTGTGACGGCCTCGCCGGGCTTTTCCTCATTGTCAGTCACATCGACCTTTACGCATCCCGCCAGCATCAGAGCCAGCGCGAGCAGCAGGGCGGCAGTTTTGATAAATTTTTTCATATAAAATCATTCCTTTCATTTTTTGTACCATTATACACCTCGTTTAAAAAAATGTCAACCGGTTTAAAATTAATTTGACAAAAAATACAGAGAGTGATATAATGTACTTAATACAAATATGAAAGGGGAATACATAATGAAAAGGTTATATAAATCAAAAACGGACAAGAAGATTTGCGGCGTCTGCGGCGGCCTTGCGGAATATCTTGGGATAGACCCCACCATAGTAAGGCTAATATGGGCAATTTTGGTGGTATTTTTCGGCACGGGAATTTTGATTTACATAATAGCCGCCTTAGTCCTGCCGGAAAGGCCGATAGATGAGCCGGGTAATGTGTACGACGCGCAGGTCGTAGACGAGCCGGACAAATGATCTGTGATTTGGCAGTGTGCGGCGGCCGTAAAAAAATCGCGCGGAACGGAAAGCTTGCGATGCTCCGGTTCGCGCGGCTTTTTTATGCCGATTTTTTTGCGCCTCATCGGTCATTATATACCTTTTACACGATAACTCTTGCCTTAAAAAATAAAATATGCTATATTACCGTTGAAAGGAGTGAATGTCATGAAGGTCAGACTTGAGCCCGCGGATCTGCCGGATCCCGAGGTCATAGTCCGGGGCCGTCCGGACAGCGGGCAAGTGAGGAATATCATGGGGCTACTCAACAGCTCACAAAGTCCTCAAAAAATGTTCTTCCTGAAAAACGACAGAGAATATCTCTTTGATTTGAAAGAGGTAGCCTGCTTCGAGACGGACGGAGGAAGGATCGCTGCCCGTATCGGCGGCGAGTGCTATGAAGCCAGAGGGAGGCTTTACGAGCTGGAAACCACGCTGTCGGCAAAGGGATTTGTCAGAATAAGCAAGGGAGTTATAGTCAATGTAGAGCATATTTCCTCGGTTGAGGCTGAATTTTCCGGAAACTACACCGCAAATATGAAAGATGGGCGGCGGCTTGTAATTTCCCGTAAATACGTTAAAGCGTTCAGAAAATATATTATGGAGGTTTATTGATATGTTGAGGAAAATTTTTTCCCATATAGGTGTGGGATTGGCAGTCGGCTATCCTGTGACTACGGCCTGTATGTGGATATTTGGAGCATGGCAGGCCACGGGGCTGTCGGTGATGAGAATGTACACCGTGTGGCTGGCGGCCTCGGTGGTTTACAGTCTTATATCCTTGATTTATGACACTGAGCTGCCCTTGGCTCTCTCCATTGGAATACATCTTGCGGGGTGTATCGCGACGACCTTTGCCGCGAGCTGGGCGGCGGGACTGTTTAAGGTTTTTGCGCCCTGGCCCTTCTGGTTTTTTTATGTTTTGCCGGCCTTTTTTGTGATGTATCTTATTATCGGCGGAGTAATTTATCTCGACGGAAAGCACAAGGCCAAGAAAATTAACAAAAAAATAGGATAAACAGTATATGTATAAGAAAAACCGCCTTTTTACAAAAAAAGGCGGTTTTTCAATACATAAAATTAATGATAGTGCCGCAGCACACAGCGGTTCTTCCCGAAGTTTTTCGCCTCGTACAGGGCCTTGTCCGTCTGGCGGAACAGCTCGTCGAAATCCACCGCCCGCCCGCGCTCCACAGTAACGGCGCCGATGCTGCAATTCACCGGCATACCGGCGTCGTCCGCCGGAACCTCCTTCAGAGCGGCGCTGATGGAGCTGCATTTGGCCGTGATGTCGCCGTCCTCGCTGTGTCCTTTTGTAAAAGCAATGAATTCGTCGCCTCCGAAGCGGGCCACAATATCCGTGGAACGAAAGATACGCTGTAAAACCTCCCCCACATGACACAGAGTTCTGTCGCCGGTATAGTGGCCATAGGTGTCGTTTATTTTCTTAAAGTCGTCCACATCCAGCATGAT
>CANRJP010000137.1 GCA_947630975.1 uncultured Clostridia bacterium | reverse complement strand
CCCACCTGAACGCCGTCCACGTAGTAGCGCATATACTTGGGCGTCCACTCGAAGCCGTAGGTGTGGAAGTCCTCGCTGGAATTGAAGCCCAGGTCGATCACCTGCTCGTGGCTGCGCTCGCTGTTCCATGCGGGGCCGTAGTGACAGTTCACCCGGAGCTGATTGGGCCGCGAGCAGAGTATCTCCAGCATGTCTATCTCGGGCGGCCAGCCGTCTTTGAGCATCCACCACGCGGGCCACATTCCCTTGCCGGTGGGCATCTTCATGCGGGCCTCGAAATAGCCGTAGTTGAAGCGGAAGGTGCCGGCGGTGTTCACCGCGCCGCTGGTGTACATGATGTCGGCCTTCTGATTGCTGAAGGTGTACTGCTTGCCCACGGAGTCGGGGTGCTGCTCGTTGTCGCCCCGAAGGGTGAGTATGCCGTCCTTGACGATAACGTTTTCGGGCACGCACCAGCCGGAGTGGTTGTGGCTGTGACCCCACGAGTAGTTATAGCCCCAGTTTTTGGTGTTGAGGGTGTCGCCGTCGAACTCGTCGTCGAACACAAGCTTATATTCCTCGTTCAGCATGGCGGGGCGGCTGACTCCGTCGGGGATCTCCAGCACGGGGAACTCCACCCTCTGAAGTCCGGCGCCGGATTTGAGGGGCAGACTGCGGTAGGTCTGTTCCATATGGTCCATCATGGCCTTTGCGTCCTCCGAAGTAAAGGTGTCCTTGGGATTAAAGGCTCCGCCGTCCTCAATAAGGCCGTTGGCAACGGCCACCTCGGCATAGCCGAGTGCCCAGAGCGCGATCTCGTCCCTGTCGGTGAAGTGTACGTCAACACCGATGGCGAGGTCGTTTTTCTTTGCCCGCAGACCGCGAACCATGAGAGCCACGGCCTCCTCCCGGGTGATGGGAGAATCGACACTGATATTGCCGTTCGGAGCCATTTCGCCGTCGATGATGCCGGCGTTCGCAAGGCCCTGCACCGCGTCGGCCGCCGGGTCGGCGGCGTCGAGGTCGGCGAAGGCCCCCTCGTAGAGCAGGGGATTGACCTTGCACTCGGCGGCCAGCAGCTCGAAGAACTCTCCGCGTGAGCAGGGGTTCGCCGCGCCGTCGGCGGCAAAGGCCGTGCCCGCCAGCAGGGCGGCGGCCAGAGTCAGGGCCAGGAGCTTGATTTTCATTTCGTTTTTCCTCCTTTTTACCGTTTCGGTTTTATTTTACCGGCGAGATAACGAACGAGAAGGTGTAACGCCGGTTGGTTTGGAGCTGATACTGTATGTGGGGGCGGCTGTGCCAACTGTCGTCCCCGGCGACGCCCTGCTGCCAGCCGTTGACGTGTATTACGCACTTGTCGCTAAAGGGCAGCTTGTAGGCGTGGTCGGCGGCCTCGATCTCGGCGGGAGTCCATGGCACGGCGCTTATCTCCAGATCGCCCAGAGCCTCGAAGCGGACGCCGCTGCCGTTCTCACGGGTGAGCTCGGCCCAGCGTATGCCGGTGTGGTTGCCCGCCTCTTGGGGCACAAGGTAAGGGGTCATCTGGTCGGCCACCTTTTGGCGGTAGATTCCCAGTCGGGCCGAGGCGTTGCGGTCGATGTAGTTCTCGTGGGGGCCCATTCCGAAGAAGGTCAGGTCGGTGAGAGTCCCGTCCGCCGGGAACATCAGGCCAACCTCGGGTATTTCCCCGTTTTTCAGGGCGGGATCAAGGGTCATGGTCACCTTTATCTCGCCGTCGCCGTAGACCTCGTAGACCAGCCGTGCGGAGCTTTCAGCTTCGGTGGGCAGTGTATAGTCGCAGACTACCTTTACTCCGCCGGCTGTCCTTTCCACCGTCCTGCCGGTGAGGGCGGCCTTTTCTCCGGCCTCCCGCCATGAGACGGAGCGCTTGTAAAGGCGGCTGCCCTTGTCGTTGTCGGTCATGGCCCGCCAGAAGTTCATCACAACCGGCCCGCGGAGAAGCTCCCGTCCGCCTATGACATAGCTGTCGATATAGCCGGTCTCGGGGTCGAAGTCCACGCTGAAGCCCGCACCCCGAAGGGTGTTGCCGTCTATCTCCACGGGCCCGTCGGCGAAGCTGCGCTCCGGCGTGGTGTTGACGGAGGGAAGAATGAACTGCCCGAAGGCTATCTCGTGGCCCGTCTCGGCCCAGGGCCGGGCCTCTCTCAGGTGGGCGCTGACGGTGAGGACGTACTCGCCCCGTCCCCGTTGGGGCATTTCGGCGCCGATGCCGAACACGCCGGTTTTGCCGGGGGCAAGACTGACCTCGAAGCCGCCCTCCTTTATGAACTCGCCGTCCAGCTCCAGCCTCCAGCGGAAGTCATACTCCGCCAAATCAGTGAAGAGGTCGCGGTTCTCTATCCTTATTCTTCCGTTGATTATGTCCGCGTCGGAAAAGGCTATGGGCTGGTAGCAGGCCTTTGTCTCGATGAGCTTGGGAGTCACGCCCTCGTCGGCGAAAAGCAGTCCGTCGCCGGCAAAGGTGCCGTCGTTGGGCATATCGCCGAAGTCGCCGCCGTAGGCCAGATAGGGCCGGCCGTCGGGGGCGGTGTTCCACAGGGCCTGATCTATCCAGTCCCAGATAAAGCCGCCCTGAAGGGAGGGATATTTGTAGAACAGCTCCCAGTAGTCCTTCAAACCGCCGCAGGAGTTGCCCATGGCGTGACTGTACTCGCAGAGTATGTAGGGCTTGTCGTTGTTGTGGTTTATCTGGCGCACTATGTCCCAGGGGTGGGTGTACATCTGGCTCTCGATGTCGCTGGCGTGGCTGAACTCCCGGTTGTGGGCCACGCCCTCGTAGTGTATGGGGCGGCCGGTGGGGTCAAGGGCGCGGATATGGTCGTGCATTTTGACAAAGTTTTCGCCGCCGAAGGACTCGTTGCCCAGCGACCACACGCAGACGCAGGGGTGGTTCTTGTCCCGCATGAACATGGAGTTGCACCGGTCGATCACCGCCCCCGTCCACTCGGGCTTGCTGCCGGGGATAGTCTCGCCCTCCTCCTTCTGGCCGTAGCTCCAGGTGCCGTGGGTCTCGAGGTTGGTCTCGTCGATAACGTAAAAGCCGTACTCGTCGCAGATGTCGTACCACAGCTCGTTGTTGGGGTAGTGGCTGGTGCGGACGGCGTTGATGTTGTGCTGCTTCATCAGCTTCGCGCTGGTGAGCAGCTCCTCGTAGGTGGTCGCCCGTCCGTGGAAAGCGGTGAAGTCGTGGCGGTTCACGCCCCGCAGCATTACGGGGACGCCGTTTATCTTCATAAGGCCGTCCTCGATGACGAAGGAACGCAGACCCACCCGCAAAGACACGTACTCGGTCCGCTCCCCGTTTCTCAGGGTAAGCACAAGGGTATAAAGCTCGGGCTTTTCGGCGCTCCACAGCCGCGGGCTGTGGAGCTCGGCCCGGAGGCTGAGCTTTTCGGTCTCCTCGCCGGAGAGGTCGAGGCTCACCTTAGCGGGAGTTTTAAGCACGGCCTCGCCCCCAAAATAGAGCTGGGCGGCGACGCTTACGCGTTCGTCGGTAAAGTCATAATTCCGAAGGGTTACGTCCATGTCCAAGGCGGCGGAGGAAAAATCTCCGCTCAATATGGGCTTGGCGAACACGTCGTAGATATGTACGGGGCTTTGAAGCTCCAGATACACCTCCCGGAAGATGCCGCTGAGCCGCCAGAAGTCCTGATCCTCCAGCCAGCTTGCGTCGCTCCAGCGGTAGACCCGGACGGCGATTTTATTTTCGCCCTCCACGAGATAGGGCGTCACGTCGAACTCGGCGGGGGTGAAGCTGTCCTGGCTGAAGCCCAGAAAATCGCCGTTGACCCAGACATAGAAGGCGCTTTCCACCGCGCCGAAGTGGAGGGTCACGGGGCCGGCGGGCTTTTCGATATTAAACGTGCGCACATAGCTGCCCACGGGGTTGTAGCCCGAGGGGGCGTAGGGGGGCTTGAGCTTGGGCTCCCTCAGAGCCCAGGGGTAGGTGGCGTTGGTGTACTGGGGATAGTCCCAGCCCTGGAGCTGCCAGTGGCCGGGGACGGTTATCTCCCGCCAGCCGCTGACGTCGAAGTCCGTCCTGTAAAAGTCCGCCGGGGCGGAGGCGGGATTTTCGGCGAAGTGGAATTTCCAGCTTCCGTTGAGGGAGATCTTCCTCGCCGAGGCGTCACGGTCGCCGGCGACGGCGGCGTCCAAGGCGTCGTAGGGCACCAGTGTGGCCCGGGCGGGCAGACGGTTAAGCTCGAAAATCTCGGGGTTGTTGTTCCACTCGGGATAGCCGTTTTTCGGCGGGGAATAGATGTATTTTTCGTGAGTCATGCTAAAATCCTTTCTGATGATGCAGGGTCGATGCCGAAGCGGGGAACGGACGCTCATTTTGTCAGTTCCGCAACCGCATTGTTGATTACTTTTCCGTCCGCCTTGCCCTTGAGCTCGGCCATGACGGTTTTCATGATGAGGCCCTTGTTTTTGGTGGAAAGAACCTCGGCGAACCTGGAGGTCAGGATCTCCCTCACCTCGTCGGCGCTGAGGAGCTTGGGCGCGTAGGCGGAGATATACTCCAGTCTTTGGCGGTATTCGGCCTTGAGCTCGGTACGCTCGTCGGGGCAGGTGTCCACCTGTTCGGTGACGGTCTTTATCTCCTTGAGAATGACCCGGTCAACCAGCTCGTCGGGAATATTCTCCCGGCAGCCCTCGTCTATGGCCGCTTTTTTCACGGCGGCTATGAGGGAGGACACCGCGTCCTTTTTCGGCTTATCCTTGGCCTTCATGGCGGCCACCATGTCCGCCTGCAGGGTCTTTATGTCCATAAAAATTTCTCCTTTCGCTGCTTTTAAAAATATCCATATTAAGTATATCACAAGAATATCTTAAAAGCAACATCATTTTAAAAAAATTTACCGGCTGTCCCGCGCGGTAAGGCAATACCGCACAGAGATTGTGCCCGTATTGCGCCGCAGATTTTTTGACGGAATTACGAAAACGACGAAGGAATACTGTCGTATTTCAAGGAGTTTTCGTAAGAAACGTCGGAAAAGATGCAAGCAAGACGGGTACAAAGCTCCTTGGCGGTCTTTGTGCGGTATTGCCTTAATAAAATATTTGATTTTGACGTATTGACTTTATAGTGAGGTTTGTGATAAAATACAATAGCAGTATAAGCAGAACAGGAGGCAACATTATGAGTACCTTTGAAATACGCGACCAATTTTATCTGGACGGACAGCCCTTCAAGATTATCAGCGGCGGCATCCACTATTTCCGGGTGGTGCCCGAATACTGGCGGGACAGACTGGAAAAGCTGAAGGCCATGGGCTGCAACACAGTCGAGACCTATGTGTGCTGGAATATGCACGAGCCGCAGCCCGG
>CANRJP010000136.1 GCA_947630975.1 uncultured Clostridia bacterium | reverse complement strand
TTGTCAAGAGTGGGGTTGGAAACGTAGAACCGGGGCGGGAACAGGAATACCTCGTTCAAAGGCTTGAAAGCGTTGATTATTATCAGCCAGAGGGGCAGGACCGAGAACAGTCCGAACGCTCCCAGAAAGACCGTCAGCGCGATGTCCACACCGAGAGAACGGTTCCGGCGGGTTATCCTGCGATGATCAAGATACTGCTTAAATTTCTTTATAGGATTGATCATGCTTTATTCACCCACCCTTCTCAAAAGTTTCTGAACGATGATGTTAGCGAAAATCATTATGAAGAACATTACCGTGGCTATGGCCGAAGCGTAGCCCATTTCGTAACGGGTGCTGCCGTAGTCGTTCAAGTGGGTCAAAATCGTATGGCCCGCATAGTCGACCGACGGGAAGCCGGCCAGCTCGGTGGAGATACCGGCGACGGAAAGCGAAGATGTTATCTGCATTACCGCGCCGAACATCAACTGAGGCTTCATGGCGGGCAGGGTGATGTACCACAGCTCCTGCCAGCGGTTCTTGATACCGTCGATGGCGCCCGCCTCATACATGGTCTTGTCGACGGACTGAAGTCCGGCGATGAAGGACAGGAAGGATACGCCCAGGCTCAGCCACAGCTGAACTATAATCAGAATGGGCATAATGTATTCCGCCGTCTCGAACCACAGTATGGGACTGTCGATAATTCCGATGTTCAGCAGCCAAGCGTTGATGTAGCCGTACATATCGGAGCTGAACAGCAGCTTCCAGATAACGAAGGCGTTACCGGAAATGGAGGGTGCGTAGAACACCAGTGTCAGCAGAGCGCGGGGTATTGGCGGCAGCTCGTTGATGAGCCATGCAAATACGAAGCACATCAGGTAACTGATGGGGCCTGTAACCAGAGCGAAGAGCATGGTGTTCTTCACGGCTATCAGGAAAATGTCATCGAATACGATAAGGTTGATATAGTTATCGAGCCCTATAAAATTGGGGGTCTGAAGCATATTGAAGTTAGTAAAGCTCAAAACTATTGAAACCAGTACGGGGATAGCGGTGAAGCAGATGAAGATGAGAGCGAAGGGAAGTATCATAAGGTATTTTTCCTTGTGAAGCTTCCAGGCGTTCGACCACTTCATTGCCTCAAGCTTTTTCTTTTTGGGCTTTGCAGCCGCTGTTTGTTCTTTACTCATTTACCTCACTCCCTTCCTCATGATATGTTCCGTCCTCAATGTAGGAAAGGTCAAATTCCTTTCTCTTCTTGGTAAGCTCGTCATTTATATCCTTAACGTTAAGGTAGAGAGCCTCACGGGGATTCTGACCGTCGGTAACAACGTTCTTATACGCCATGTCAACCATACGGGTCGTCATGTAGTATCCGGGAACATCGGGGATACCAACCGTCTTTTCAAACTGCGAAAGCAGCGTGTCGGCCTGAGCCGCGGACCAGGGAAGTCTCTTCAGCACGTTGGGGTTGGCGGTGGCGTAACGGGCGCCGCTGCCCATGATGGCCTCAACGGTGGTCGCAAAGCTGGCCTGAATGTCGTCGGACAGCCACCACTTCATGAAGGTCCAACCGTCCTCCTGACGGTCGCTGCTCTCGAGAATGGTGGTGTGTACGGAGGAAGCAACGGCGGTATTGTCGATGCTGCCGTCCTCCTTCTGGAATCCGGGCAGAGGAGCAAAGTTCCACAGACCCTTGATTTCGGGAGCGAAGATCTCCAGAGTGTTGAACGTGGTGTAGTCGGCTACGCCGATGGGTATCTCACCGGTTCTGAAACGGTTGGAGAAGTCGGCGGATACGGGCAGGTCATAGGCGGTGAAGAACTCGCACAGACGCTTGAAGGCGATCATGGCCTCCTCATCTCTAAGACCGGACTCGATACCGTAGTCGGTGGATACGCCGGTCGCCTGAGCGCCGTTCGCGTCCTTCACGGGATCGCCGTCTCTGTCATAATAGGTCTCACCCTCGGCGCCGTGGTAGAGGTCGCCGCCGTTCTGATAAACCATGGTGTTTATCATCAGGCTGGAGGGCATATAGAAGTCATAGTTGTTGATGTGCAGCTCGGAGATCATCTCGCCTACCTCGTCCCAGGTCTTGGGAACGGAAAGGCCCAGCTCGTTGAGGATATCCTCGCGGTAGAACATCATGCTGAAGTTCTCGGTTTCGGGAAGGCCGTAAACTCCGCCGTGATATGTAACGGTCTGGAGAGCGCTGGGATAGAAGCGGTCGGCCTGCTCCTCGAAGTCGGGGAACTGCGTCAGGTCGTGGAGAGCTCCTCTGTAAGAGAAGTTCATGATGTCGGCCTGGCCCATATTCAACGCCACGTCGGGTCCGTTGCCCGCCAGAGTAGCGGGAAGGATAACGGAGGCGGGAATGAGCTGAAGGTTAACGGCGATGCCGTTATTGGGAGCGAAGTCGCTGTCAATAAGGTTCTTGATGATGTTGGACTGGTCACGGCCTGTCTGGGTCCAAACCTTGAGGGCGCCCTTGTCCTTCGCGCTCTCGTCCATCTGAGTCTCGTCAACAAAGAAGGTGGCGAAGAAGCGGATGGCCTCGTGGTAAGCGGCCTTAAGGCCATTGGGCTCGGCGGGCTTCAGCTTGGCGTTGGGAGCGCTGAGAGTAAGGCTGTCGACCTCAAGGGGCATTTCCGAAATTGTAAGCATCCAGGTGGACAGAGCGGAAATATTGCTCTTGAAGTCGCCGATTTCCTTAACGACGCGCTCGGGATCCTCGGCAAAACGCTCGGCCTGCTGGGCAACCTTTTCCAGATTGGTGGTGTTGGAGCCCTTTTCGCCGGTTATCTGCACCATCTCGTCAACGATGGCGTTCAGGTTCTTGGCCTGCTGACGCATGGTGGCCTTGAAACCGTCGATCTTATCCTCGATTTCATAGTCGATGTGGGTGTCGGGAACAGTACCGGTGATCTTAACTATTCTCAAATAGAAGTTGTTCAGATCCTGTACCGTCTGGCTGATCTTGGTGTAAGCGTTGGCGAAGTCGCCCAGGCACACGTCAAGACCTATTCTGTTCTCGCCCGCGTTCAGATAGAAGAGGGCGGGTTCGCCGTTGTTGGCTACAACGTAGTTCTGGAAGGAGCCGGAGAAGTCGAAGCCGACCTTCTTGGCCTCCTCAAAGGGAACCTCGCCGTTGATGGTGAGCCGGCGGTAGCTCTTAACGCCGCGGTTGGTGGACTGGCGTCCGCGGAAGGAAAGCTGATAGTAGCCTGCCTCGGGAACGTTCACTACCCACTCAACACTGTCGCCGGGCGTCTGCCAGCTTGTGCCGCCCAGAGTGTTCAGAAGAACGTTCCAGTGGTGGTAGGGCACCGTGTTGGAGCTGGAGTAGTCCGAGGACATACCGATAGAGGGCGAGGACTTGATAATCTTAGTCACTACGTCGTCGGTACGCTCGGCCTGACCGGTCAGATTTTCACCGGCGTAGCTGCCGCCGGGGTTCTGAGCCAGATATTCCTCATATGTAGGGGGCTCCTCCGCCTGGCAAAGAGTGATGCCGGCGATCTTGACGGGCTCCTTCGCCTCAACCAGCGTCAGTGTGTGCGGGCCGGCGCTGAAATAGAAGGAGTAGGGCTCAAGGGAGCGGTAGTTCTCATCGGAATAGAAGAACTCGTAGCCATCGGGGTCATATATCTCGGTGGCGTTGGGACGAATTTCGTTTCCGTTTCTGTTGGCGATTTCACCGTCGTTGTTGAGCCACTCCCTCTGGAAGGAAATCTGCTTCATACCGTCGAACAGAGTCTCGCCGTCGATCTGTACGCTTCTCTGGGGAGTGGCGTTGGTGCCCTCCACGGAGAAATACTTGAACTTGATGTTGTAAAAGCCTGCCTGAGGAACATCAAAGTTCCAGGTAATGTCACCGCGATCGGCAATGGTTACGCCCTGGGCGTCCGCTTTGGCGTTAGTTTCCGGGTCGGCAACAAAGTTCGCTATGTCAACCTCCACGGGAGCCGCGGGGCCGGCCTTGGACGCATCGTAATTGTTATCGTCAAGATAAGCCTGATAGGATTCGTCCACAAACCGTCCGGACACGCCGAAGTTGGCCACAGTGTCCTTTGAACCGGGGAGCACAAACGCAAGCAGCACCAGAAGCGCGATCACCGCGATGATAACGCCCCAGATTATGAGACGTTTTTTGGTTTTTGCCTCCATGTTTTAAATCCCTCCGTTCATTATTCTACCGTAAGTTCCGTTGCCACTCTTGTAATGTTATGAGCGAAGTCTTCCACATAAATTTCAACGGGATAGGTTCCGGGAACGGTCACATCTAAATCGGTAACCACGGCGGAAACCCTCGACTTAAGGTCGATGCCGTTTACGTCGGTAGCGGTCTCGACACAGTTGTTGCCCCAGTTATAGCTGGAGGTGTCGGTGCCGACGCCGATCTTGGGAAGCTCTTCCTTGAGTTTCAGAGTGGGAGGCTCAGTGCTCTGATCGTCATAAACAAAGGCCTCGAACTTCTGCTCGTTCTTGTTGCCGGCATAGTCGGTAGTCGTTATAACTATGCCGTCGGGGTACTGACCGGGGGTGTTGAAATCAACACCGGAATAATTCACGGTCATCTTACCGTCGAGCCACTCCTCCTGCGGGATAGGTTCGCCGTCCTCGTCAACGGCGTCCTCGTCCACGTGCTTTCTGAGCTGAATCTTTGTGCCGTCCATCTGGAGGTCGTAATCGCCGTCAACGTTGTCGTTGGCCTTGATCCGATCCGCCCAGTTGATGTCGGCGGGTTTTGTATCACGCTCAAAAATGAGGGAGTTGCTTTCCTTAGTGCTGGCGGAGGGAGCGATATCATCAACAACCTCGCCCTTTCTCAGAGCCTTGGACATATTGTCAAGCTTTTCGTATACGGTATTCTTATTCGCCTCAACGGCGGTGGCGTACTTGGGAGTTCCGCCGAAGCCGTAGATGGATCTTCCGGCTATGTCGGTCCATGTCCAGAACACGCCGATGGCCTCGGAATAGTCGTTGACCTTTGTGCGGCCCATGAGCTCGAATATCTTGAGTATGTCGTCGCCGGTCTCGGGGTGGAGAATATCCACGCCGAAGGACAGAGCCTCGGGTCCGGCCTGCTGGTTCATGTACTCGTCGATGCTGTCGACGCCGCCGTAAGCCTTGTAGTACTCGCTCTTATATGTGGCGTAGGCCTCGAGAGCCAGCTCGCTGCGCTCGGCGTCGTGACCCTTCATCAGGCCCACGCTGTCAGCCGCCGCGCTGAGTATGCGGTACTGGGAGGTGTTGTTCATTACCTCCTCGTCGGTGGGAGCGGGAACGTTGTCCGGCCGGGGGAAGGGAATGATGCCCATGCTCTCGCCTCTGGAAGCGAGGGCGCTGCCGGCGTTATCCATCTGCCAGCGGGCGACGTTGGTAAATACCGTCTCGCCATTGCAGAAAGCGTCGGTCTCGGTAAGCCAGCCGGAGTCGATGGACGTGTCGCTCACGGTGGAGCAGGAGATAAGATCGGAATTTATCATCCTGTCCATATATTCAATGGCGGACTTGGCCTCGGCTGTGTCGAAGCTCATGTTGGCGCCGTCGTAAACGGCCTGACCGTTGGATGCTATGGCCATGAGCACCGCGTAGCTGTAGTTGGT
>CANRJP010000135.1 GCA_947630975.1 uncultured Clostridia bacterium | reverse complement strand
TTTCCTTTTGTAGCCATTGTCACAATCTGCCTGCTTTTGTCGATTGTAAAATTTTTGTTAATCTCGCTTCCCTTAAAAGTGTTACAAGTGGTGTTAATGTTGATTACCGGCAACAGGCTTAGCCGCCGCAATTCCTGTGCTAACGCCCGCTGATACTGGTTTGTTTCAATTCCCACACGTTCTACCATCGGGAATTTATCCCGCCCATAAGATATTGTTGCCGTTAACTGTGCGTTAAACGTCAATCGGTCTTTCAAATAATCTAAGACATACACATTGCGATCATCATCAACGCCGATAGTCATTAAAACAAAAAAATCGTTTTTGTTGTTCTCGGCCTCGGAGATCGCCAAGTCTGCGCCCATGTACACCCTGACCTTGATCCACCTGTCAATACCTTCATCGTTGGTAATTCTGACCTTTGCCGTCTGAAAATCATAGTCAAGTTTATATTCATCATAGTATTTAAAATACTGTGCCTTGAATATCCGGCCCTTTGCCAATTCGGTATCATTTTGATACTGCATATTGAAAATGATTTTACCGCTTTCGGCCCTGATCTGTTTTAGTTTTTCAATACTGAATTTTGACCCCCACAATGATACCTCTTTGCCGCCCACCGTCTGTATTGCCCGCTGTATGTTGACCTGATAATTATTACTTTTTATCAAATCCTCATACAAATCCATCGGGTTATACCGTGTTCCCAGAATATGTATATCACCGTCCGGCTCCAGCGTGGGAAGGAGAGAACTGTAAAACCATTCTTTTAAATTCGACCGTTGTTTTTCTGTCCGTGCGTTTTCCAGCCCGACCAGATCATCACCTACTATAACATCAAAATGCTTTGATATAACGGCTCCTGAAGCGCCCAGCGCCGTTACCGTTGCCTCTTTTTTTATAACCGTCCGTTTGTTTACCGTAAATTCCCTGTCATTCCACACATTATCCCGGCTTTTTTTCCAGTCACCGAACACCTGTATCAGCCGGGTATTTTGTTCAAAATGTGTGCGGATTTCCTTTAAAAACGCCTCCGCCTGCGTCTGTGTTTTACTGCCTATCATTATCCGAATGTTCGGCTCCCTGAGTATCCGTGTTATACAATAATCCACATCACCCACGGTACTTTTGCCAAACCCACGAGGGGCCAAATCCAGCGTATTCTTTTTATTTGAAATATTCGCAATAATACTTTTGTGCAAACCCTCAATATCCCTTTTAGTGATATACTTGCAAACTAAATAATAGGCTATTTCAAAATCAGATGTTAGTATCAAATATTTGATTATTGCATCGGGATTGTCTGCCTGTACAATAACCTTTTCCACCATTTCAACCCGTGTATAATCTAACACATTCTATAGCCCCCTTTCACCGAAAAGAGAGGCCCGGAGGCCCCTCATTTTATAAGCAAATATACCACAATAAGGAAAAATATCAATTCCTGTAACCATGCTATCCCTAATGTTCCCTGATCGTCCGTATCGACCCGATCTAATAGTTTTACCAGCCTGAGCATTGTCGTAAATACAACCAACAACAAGGCTATCAGCACGATTTTATATATCAACGTCCACCACATATTTAACCCTCCTGATCTTCCAAGACCCCTGCCTCTTCAAAGGCTTTCAGCATTTTAGGCGCCTGAATTGCCATCCAGTCAACCATCTCCTCATTTTTCGCCCACGGCCCGCCGCTGAGTGAATTACTGGATAATCCACTTTCATACAAGAAAGCGTGTATAATTTCATGCCGGATACAGGAATTTTGATATTTCCGTAAATCCCGTTTACTGTCAATATCCTGCACAAAATTGTATATCAGTATTTCCTTAACGCTGACATCACACCAGCCATCCGCATCACGGTTATAACGGTAATCATCGGCCTCAATAATCTTAATGGTGTAGGGTATCCCCAAAATATGTACAACGGCCCCGTCAACCCTGTGAGGTTGAAAACTGTTTGTTTCCACCAGCTCATAGATACTTGCCTTAACGCTAATATCGTTTTTCAGTAACAGTACCAGCGCCTCTGTGCCCTGTATATCCATGACCTCCGCTAACATATCACTATCGCCGTGAAAATAGACTATATCGCCTTTATTCATGTTTATTCCTCCGTATCATCACCACCGTTTTTGTCGTCTGTGGCCGCTACAACCGCCATAAACAACGCCCCTACATCGGCCCCGACAACAAACGCCAATAAACACCATACCCAATAAACCATAATCAACCCTCCACGCTCAAATCATCGAAAATAACCGGTATACATTCTTTCAATTCCTTCAATAACGGTACGGCAACCTCCGCCATTTGCGGATGTGGCGCTCCTGTCACGCCTACAGCTCTCAGTTTGAAAAAATGCCGCCATTCCCGTAAATTCGCCGTCATAACAATTTCGGTTTTCAGACTGTTAGGCAATACACATCTTGCCTCTTGCGGGGATTTTCCGGCCCGTATCATATCTAAATATGTCTGCTCCGCCGCCATCATCGCCTCACACCAATTATCAAATTCAGGTGTGTTATCTTCAAAGAATAATGGGTGAATACAGGCTATCTCGCCGGTTTTCCCGTAATTGCAATAACGTGTACTTTCCTGTGCGAATGAAGCGATCCTATGTCTGACAATTTCATGTGACACACCACGATCCACTATAAACTTGACGGAAAAACTGTAGTGTTCCAACATAGCCTCATGACCCCGTTTAATCAGGGATTTAATCAGCCCTTCAGCCGTTCCCTCGCCGATAGCGGCCTCTGATTTATAACAGACCCTTGCGATCCTCTCGATTTTCCGCAAAATCGCCGTACCGTTTAAATTATCCAATATCTCATAACCGGCATTGACAATAATCATTGTTCAACGCCTCCCATCATGTTTAAACGTCTGACAATTTCTTTAGCCTCCGCCTCATGCTCACACACGATGCCAATCAACGTCCGACCCGTGGGGAGGGGTACGGTATTCACCTCTTCAAATAACCTGCACGATGCCTTTTCAGCCGTTGCATTGCGATCCGGCGTGAGCGCCTCGATCTCAAAGTCAATGTACTCTTTTGCCTTTGATAAATCCTGTACAATATCATCTTTCCGCCCGGCCCGTGCTATGTACTTCACCGCTGACCCTAAATTAAAATTCAGCCCCCAATCCCTGATAACGTCCTTAGGCTCGAATTTTCGCCCAGCCGTGTAGTGATCCGGATGCTTTACCGCCTTAATGTTCATAAAACCAACTCCTTTTTATTTGATATACAAATCATAATCATATAATCGCCCAGATTTTAGAAAAAACCTTGAGTTTTTGTGCAAATTGTATAGTCGGGCCGTATTTTCCTATTAAGACAAACGCTATACGACTGTACAAATTGCACAAATCACTTGACCTCGCTGAGTAACTTTGCTATGGTATCCAGCCGGTCTTTGTCTGCCTGAGACAGCTCAGTAGCGCCAACCAGCTCCGCCCGCTCGACCGTTTCACCCATCAATAACAAATCCAGCTTAACAACACGTTCAAAATCCTGCACATTCTTAATAACCAACTTGCCCTCCGCTATCAACGTGGAAGCCTTTGCCATCAAGTTATTTATCAGTATTCTATAACGTGTTTTCACGTCTACAGACTGCGCTAACGCTATTTTACTGGCCTCCGCCGTCTTTGCGTCCACGATCTCACGCTGATAACACCGATCAACCCAATTATTAGACCGGCTCCAGCCCGCAACCGTTCTTTCCGTCCGACCTACACGCTCCGCAACCGCCTTTAAACTGCGTTTTTTACCCATTCCGTAATAGATTTCAAACGCCTCCCGTTGTAGATCGTTTTCCCTATTTAATTTAGACATAATTTCGCCCCTTTTTGCCCTTTTATATCATATTTTAACTATTTATTGTTCATGTTACCCAAACCGTTATACTGTGTATCTAAATTTGCTGTAAATCCCCCAAATTTTTTATTATCAGTGAGGGTATTTACTGCCTGTTATTTCCACACATATTATTTAATTATTTATTATTTATATTTTCCCCCAATTTACCGCCGTTTTCCGCCATTTTTATTTGATATTTTTTATTTATGATTTTCACTATGAATTTTCACTGATATGAAATATAAAAAAGAGGCTATTTTTTAGCCCCTTTTTCCGCCGCCGTTTGTTTATCGTGGTACCAATCGCCAATCTTTGATTTTCATTCCATGTCTGTATACTTCTGTATTTAATGCTCTTAGGATAATTGCCTTACTTTCCGCCGATATTCCGCTGTTTTTCAATTCATTCAGCGCCCGTTCCTCGGGAGAAATATACGCCTCATACATCGAACATACGCCGGTTTTGTCACACACAGCCTCTGCCGGAATTTCATAGTCAATATGATGTGTTTCCTGATCTACATAATGATAACCACAATTCCCCTTATACCGTTTACAGGTTTTACAATCGCAATTCATTTTATAACCCCCGTTTCAATAACCAAACAACAAATCCCTCATCAATCTCCGCCTCGACATATTCATTATACCGGTTACTTAAAATAATCAACTCATCCTCGGTAATTCTAATACTGTTACTGCCAAATCTCAACATCGGCAACGTAGTTTTCTCTTCTTTAGGCGTATCATCTTCATCTTCAGGCTCTTCAATTTCTGTAAATAAATCCTTTAAGTCTAATTCCGTGAAGCCCATTACTTCAAGGGGATAATCAACTGCCTCCAGCTCTTCCAGCTCGATCCTCAAAGCCTCCTCATCCCACAACGCCAATTCACCCAGCTTGTTATCTGCCAACCTGTACGCCTTTATCTGCGTGGGTTTCATCCAGTCAACAACTATGTAGGGTACCGACTTCAAACCTGCCAAAATCGCCGCCTCACGCCTTGTATGACCCGCTATAATGATATTATCCGTATCTACCAGAATAGGGGAAGTAAACCCAAATTCCTTAATACTGTCACATACCTTTTTCACGGCATAGTCATTCACACGGGGATTATTTTCGTAGGGGATCAAGTCCAGCGGATCACCGTATTTAATTTCATAATGCTTGTTCATTTTTAGCCCTCCTTGCAAAATGCTGTAAATTCGTTTCATAAGTTAAGCAAGTAAAATGTAAAAACTGTGTAATATCACACTTCAAAATTGCCATTTTCATCATACACACCTAAAACGTCTTTCGCTTTTCGCCGCTGTGCCTTTGTCAAATTGCTAAACGGGATTTCCCTGTTTGCCTTTGTCCGTTCCTGCCTTACAGTATCATAGGGGTACTCCTGCACTCTGCTCTTATGCCCGCTCTGAGACAAATAATAGGGATCATGCTCTCGAAGCCATTTATCCGCATCATCCTCATGTCTGTATCTAATCCCCATCTACAGGCCCCCTAATACCCGAATTATCCGTTTTATGCCGGTATGTACATTCTTACTTATCACCGATCTATCCACGCCCATAACATACGCTAAATCCTCTTGAGAATAGCCTAAAACCAACGTGTACGCTATACTCATATACTGATAATACGACAGACACCCATCTTTATACCCGGCATTAAACCTCTCACGGTTTAGCCGGTTATACCGTTCTAAATTTATGCCCGTTGCCATCTTTAAATCCAACAGGATACAGATCGCCACTGTATCACCCATCAAACTTAAACGCTCCAGATTTCCCCAATTTCTCAGGAAATTTTTAATGTTTTTCGGCTCTGAGTAGCTAAGATTTAACAACTGTGTGTTAATGATATTTCTGACTGCGCCCATGCCCCGCCCTCATTTCGCCCGGCTTGACCCGCCGTATATATT
>CANRJP010000134.1 GCA_947630975.1 uncultured Clostridia bacterium | reverse complement strand
AATTAGTTTACCACAAATTTTGAGGTTTGTCAAGAGGTTTTTGAAACTTTTTTTAAAAAATTTTTTTGACCTCTGCTTTTTCCTCTCTGCGGTGTGCCCACGAGGTAAGGTTTATTTTCCCCTCAAGGCTTCGCTATTATATCATCATTTTTCCCTTTTGTCAAGCCTTTTTTCTCTATTTTTTCTGAATTTTTTTCTCCTACTCCAACTCCCACTATATGTTGTGGAAATCTGTATATTGTGTACACAAAAAAAAGCCCGGCGTGAGCCGGGTAAAGCCTATTATAAATCGTCCGCATCCTGAATGGGTGTCTCGCCGGGGTCGGCGGGGCTGCCGGTCCAACTGCCCAAAGGGTCGGTGGCCGCATTGTCCTCGCTGACAAAGGCCTGAGCCGCTTCCTTTGCCTTAGAGGGATTTTCGGAGCTGCGGAGATTTTCCTTTTCCTTGTTCTTATTCCTTTTCATTTCTGTTTCCTTTCCGTTTCCTTTCGACGACGCCGACTACCCGCATATTGGGGTAGATTTTTTTCAGAACATCATCGTTAAACCGAAGGTCCAGCCATTCCTCCACAGCCGTGGCCGCCGGAAGATCGAGTCTCCGGCCCGACTGGCGTTTTACGGCCATATAGCTGAGCTGCATATTCAGAACGAAAAACACTGCCAGCACTGCGGCGGACACGGAGGCGGCGGGAACCCTCGATAAAAACGACGAGAGGGCGGGGTTTACGTACCTTATGAGCAAAATCCCCATAAGGCCCCAGAACAGGCAGAAGAGGAGGTGGGTCCTTCCGCCAATGCTCAGGAGCCCATCGCCGTAGTCCCACGACACGGTGCCGAAAACCTTCTCTTGAATATATGAGCAGAGGTATTCGTATACCCCGCCCACAACCGCGCTGATCAGGAAAGTTCCGGTCGATGAACTGTTTTTGCTTATTATCAGGGTCAGGATCACGGCGCCTATGCCGTAAACCTGGCTGAAGGGGCCGAAAACCATACCCTGACGGGACTCCAGTACATGGTGTATGCCCAGGCACCAGAGGGTCTCGGCCAGATAGCCGAAAACCGACCCCACGGTAAAAACAGCAACCAGAAACTCCATAAATCAACCGCCCTTCGCTGTTATGATTTACAGAGTCCAATGATTTTATTCAAAAAAATGGGCCGTAAAAAAAGTCGCGCAGAACGTTCAAGGGCTGAATGACTTAATTTAAGGCAAATTTGAGAGTTTGTTATATAATCAATTATTAAAAATAAAATAATTGCATAATGTAGAAAATTCGCCCTAACGAGCGAATTTTCTCATTTTTATGCCCTTGAACTACGAACGAAAATCACCCTCGGCGTACCTATGTACGCCGTCGGGAGGGCTTTCTCGGCGTCAGGCTTCGCCTGTCGCCTGCGAGAGCTGATTTTCGTCCGTTCTGCACGATTTTTTCGACCGGCCCCCGCGCCTCCAGTTTACATAGTCAGTTCTTTTTTTATATCTTAAATACCTTTACGCTAACAACGACAAATAAATTCAATGCACGGAGTATTCCTCATTCCTCATTCCTCATTCCTAACTCCTCATTCATCTTCCGTTCCATTAATTATCCTGAGCTCGTCCCGTGCGTCGGAAACGGCGGCGATGAGCTGGCCGGCGGGGCGTTCCTGCTCGGGGCTGGTGCGGATTGTGGCGAGGGCGTTGTACAGGGCGGCGGCGGTTATCTCGTCGGCGCCGGCCTGATCCGCCTCGAGGGCGCGCTTTTCGGCGCCAAGCTCACGGGCGGCCCGGCGGGGATCGGTCTTGAACAGCAGGAGAATGGTGCCCAGCTTATCTGTATGTATGTTCAAAATTTCAGACATGATAATCTATCCTTTCCTCCGGCGGGTCAGTTCTCATTTTTCAGCTTCCAGCGCAGATCCTCGCCGAAAAACTTTATTATGGTGTAACCGCCCACTATGCGGGAGTAAAGCCGGGGGGAGTAGCGCTTCTCCGTCTCGTCGATGCTGAGGTTGGTGGAGATAACGGTCTTTTTGCCGTCCAAAAGGCGGTTGTTGACTATTCGGAACAGCTCGGAGGAGGTGAAAGGGGTCACAAACTCGGAGCCGAGATCGTCCAGAATGAGCAGCCGGGCGTCAACGGCGTGATCGGCCAGATAGCGGCTCTTGTCGGAGACGTTTCGGTTGAAATGTATGTCCTCCAGAATGGAAAAAAGGGAGTTGGCGCTGATGTAAAGGACATCAGCGCCTCGGCGCAGCAGCTCGTGAGCGATGGCGGAGGAGAGGTAGGTCTTGCCCAAGCCGCAGCCGCCGGTGAAAAACAGGCTTTCTCCGGGAGAATCGAAGCCGTCGGCGAATTTGCGGCAGATCTCCAGAACGGAGCTCATATTGTCCCGTGGGGATATGCCCAGAGCCGGGTCGGGAACGGGACTGTAACAGTCCAGCCGGAAGCGGTCAAAGGTCTGGCCCGCCAGCTTTTCGGAGAGATTTGCGTCGGCGGCCAGTTCCCCGTCCAGCTCGTTCATGACGCAGGAGCAGGGCCGGCCCTTAACGTAGCCGGTGTCCCCGCAGACGGAGCAGACGGGCTTGTCGTCCAAATAGTCGGCGGCGTATCCGGCGGAGGCGAGGATGGCGGTGCGCTCACGGACAAAGGCCCGATTTTCGGCCATTATTTTTTCCACGGCGGAATCGGGAGTCTCGCTGCCGTCGATGACCTTTGACATCATGCTGAAGCCGGTGCTGTCCAGCCGGGCCTCGATCTCCTTAATCCGGGGAAAGCGGCTGAATATCTCCAGCCTCCTGTGCTCAAGACGGTCCCGGCGGAGATCCTTGCGTTCCTGTATCAGTTCTCTGACGCGGGCGTTTATATTTATCATCTTCCCTCACCTCGGTTTAATCCTTTATGTTCATTCTTCTGCGCATCTCTATGAGCTCTATATCGTCTATCTTCGTACCCTGAGGGGCCTTTTTATCCATTTCCTGAATTTTTTCGGGGTTCTTTATGCCCTTCTGGTGCCAGTTCGCGAGGATCTTATTCATATAGGGTATGGCCAGCCTGCCGGTGTTTTTCACCGTTCGCTCGTAAGCCTGGGAGATCATGGCCATGGAAAAGCCCATATCGGTTTTCCACGAGTTGACGTATTTCAGCTCGGCGGCGGTAAAGGCCCGGTCAAGACCGAAAAGCTTTTTGCACTGGTTCTGGAATTTTCTCTCGGCGTTGGCCTTTTTTATGAGAGCCTCGGCGCTCTTGACGTCGTTGATATTGTTCTCCTTCCAGCTCTGGGCGGTCTTTTCTATGTAGGAAAAGCCCTTTCTGTCCATGGAGACGCAGTATTCAAAGAGCATGACCACAACTTCTCTGTCCAGACCGTACCATTCCATGAAGTTGTAGACGCCGGTTATCTCCCGCCGGGTCAGGGGCTTGCCCATGAGCTGTTCGATGGCGGAGATGGTGTCCTTCATGCCCGGATCCAGCTTAAGAGCCTCGGCGATCTCGCCGGGGGTCACCTGGGGCGCCCTGTCCGGCGCGGCGTCACTGTTTCTCTCCCTGTCCGAGGGAGAAACGTACGTCACGCCGTCGCCGCCGATCTCCACAAGACCCTTTTCGGCCCAGTATTTCCAGGCGTTTTCCACATCGGCCACAAGTATGTGAAGAGTCTCGGCGACGGTTTTGTTGTCGGCCTCGAGACCTTGGGCCGCCGCCGCCAGACCGTAGAGATAGACCTTGACATAAGCTCCGTGGGCGGCGGTCATCGGGCCGGTCACAAAGCTGAGCGGCAGAGTTATGTAATTTTCACTGACCTTGAACGCGGCCATAACGCACCTCCCGCTTTCGTAAATTTTGACTGTTAGATGGAACAAGGTAGTATCCGAGATACTACCTTGCCGCTTATTTTGATGGCGTGCTTGAAGGGATTCGAACCCCCGACCCCATGGTTCGTAGCCATGTACTCTATCCAACTGAGCTACAAGCACATTTTCAACAATGATTATTATAGCACAGTTAAATATAAAATGCAAATGTTTTTTAAAGGTGAAACGTTAAAAAAATGCACAATATTACAACGTGAAATTTGTGCAAAACGCATAATTCAATTAGGAACGAGGAGTGGGAAATGAGGAATTAGGAGTGAGGAATTAGGAATATTAATGTTGCGGTTATATTGTTTGTCGTTGCTACTGTCGCTCAACAAATTTTACAGCTTTACGGTAAAATAAAGCGAACGAATTTTTGTCCGAGTATGTCGAAAGTTTATCGTGTTTAATTTGATAAAAACTCTTTACTTTTTACATTTTTTGTGTTATTATTTACTATACAGTAAAAATGCAAGCTCTGTAATGCATGCTTTCAAAAGGTGGATTATAGGTTCCGTTTTAATGTTGCAGTTGAAATCGGAGGCTGTGCATTTTTCGGTGCGCGGCCGAGGCCGCGCACTTTTTTATTTCAATTATATTCCACGGTTTGCGACTTGATATACAACTTTTTTGTCCGAATATGTCGAAACTTTATCATGTATAATTTGATAAAAACCCTTTACTTTTTACATTTTTTGTGTTATTATAATTATGCAACATTAATCCATGGGTTAAAATATCAATATCATCTATCATAGTTATATCAGAGATTGTCCGCTTAGTCAGAATAAGTGCAGTTGTGGTATGTAAAAAATGCCGACTTGACTGTACTGTTCTGACGTGCAAAAACGTTGAGAATCTCTGTCTAACTCAGGATTAATGTTGCAGTTGTTCTGAGAGTCGTGCATTTTTCGGTGCGCGGCCACGGCTGCGCACTTTTTTATGCCGCAAAATTTTTTGAAAGGGTGATTGAATTGAAAGAAAATACCAATAAAAACGCCGCGTTTAAACGTCTGGCCGAGCTGGAATGTGAGTTGCTCGACAGATTGAAGGGAGACGATTTAAAACTGCTGAACGACCTGATTGAGGCGTGGACGGAATACGCCGACAGTCTTATATAAGGGGTTGTAAAAAAACTTACTATGTAATCTGGAGGCACGGGGGCCGGTCGAAAAAATCGTGCAGAACGGCGTCGTCGCAAGCCTCCCTTCGCTTGCGGCGACTTTTTATGCTTCGCAAAAAAGTCACCGTTTGGCTCGTTCGGCTGCTCCTCCTTTTCCCAACAAACAACGAAGTTGTTTGTTGGGAGTGTTGATGTCAAACTCGCAAAAGGTTGGGTTGGTAGCAAGCGCAGGCGTAATGAGGGCGGCTTACCCGCCCGAATAGCCGGAGCGCCGCGTGACCTTTTGCGAAAAAGGAGGGGCAAGCCCTCGTGCGACGGCATTTTTGTAAAAAATGTCGAAGCATAGATGGGCTTTGCCCCGACGCCGCCGAGGGTGATTTTCGTTCGTAGTTCAAGGGCATAAAAATGAGAAAATTCGCTCGTAAGGGCGAATTTTCTACATTATGCAATTATTTTGCTTTTATTGACTTATATTATAACACTCATATTTGCCTTAAATTAAGTCATTCAGCCGAAATAGGGGACCCCGCAAAACGGCGAAGCCGATTTTGTGGGGAAAAGGAGGAACAGCGAGGTGAGCCACGTTTCGATTTTTTAAATCGAAACAAGCGATACCGAGCTTGTGACGACGCAGGTCTGTGCGACTTTTTTACGGCCCCCCTTAAACCAATACCACGGCGCGCCGGGGTCGTCGCGCCCTACCGAATTTCTGTCATTTATCTTATATTGTCAATTATGTTCCTCCACGACAAATAATTCCGCCGCACAGTTTATTCCTCATTCCTCATTCCTCATTCCTAATTCCTAATTTTTTATTCCCCGTCGTTTTCTTCCCGTTCGGTCTTGGTGCCGGAAACCACCTTTACGCCCTCGTCAAGGCGCATGAGCTTTACGCCGCCGGTGCTGCG
>CANRJP010000133.1 GCA_947630975.1 uncultured Clostridia bacterium | reverse complement strand
AAGTCCGGCCTTCGCGGACGCGGCGGCGGCGGCTTCCCCACCGGCACAAAGTGGGATTTTGCCCGTAAGAGCGTGAATGAGCAGAAGTATGTCTGCTGTAACGCCGACGAGGGCGACCCCGGCGCTTTCATGGACAGAAGCGTGCTGGAGGGCGACCCCCACAGCGTCCTTGAGGCCATGGCCATTGCCGGCTATGCCATCGGCGCTAATCAGGGTTATATCTACATCCGCGCCGAGTACCCCATCGCGGTAAAGAGACTTCAGATAGCCATCGATCAGGCCAAGGAATACGGCCTGCTGGGCAAGAATATATTCGACACGGGCTTTGACTTCGACATCGAGCTGCGCCTCGGCGCCGGCGCCTTCGTCTGCGGTGAGGAGACCGCCCTCATGACCTCTATCGAGGGTCACAGAGGCGAGCCCCGTCCCCGTCCTCCCTTCCCGGCCGTAAAGGGCCTTTGGGAGAAGCCCACCATCCTCAACAATGTTGAGACCTATGCCAACATCCCCGTTATCTTCAACAAGGGCGCCGACTGGTTCGCTTCCATCGGCACCGAGAAGAGCAAGGGCACCAAGGTGTTCGCTCTGGGCGGCAAGATCAACAACACCGGTCTTGTTGAGATACCCATGGGCACAACCCTTCGCGAGATAGTTGAGGAGATCGGCGGCGGCGTTCCCAACGGTAAGAAGTTCAAGGCGGCTCAGACCGGCGGACCCTCCGGCGGCTGCATCCCCGCTTCTCTTATCGACACACCCATCGACTACGATTCCCTTATCTCTATCGGCTCCATGATGGGCAGCGGCGGCCTTATCGTTATGGATGAGGACAACTGTATGGTTGATATCGCCAAGTTCTTCCTGGAGTTCACCGTTGACGAGTCCTGCGGCAAGTGTACTCCCTGCCGTATCGGCACAAAACGGCTTCTCGAAATTCTGGACAAGATAACCAAGGGTCAGGGTACCCTTGAGGACATAGACCGCCTGGAGGCTCTCTGCTATCACATCAAGAACGCCTCTCTCTGCGGCCTGGGTCAGACCGCTCCCAACCCCGTGCTCTCCACTCTCCGCTACTTCCGCGACGAGTATGAGGCTCACGTTGTTGAAAAGCGCTGCCCCGCCGGCGTATGTAAGGCCCTTCTCAGCTACGTTATCGACCCCGAGAAGTGCAAGGGCTGCTCCGCCTGCTCCAGAAAGTGCCCCGTGGGCGCCATTTCCGGCGAGATCAAGAAGCCTTTCGTCATCGACACCACCAAGTGCGTAAAGTGCGGCGTCTGCATGGAGACCTGTAAGTTCGGCGCCGTAGTAAAGAAGTAAGGAAGGAGCTTGTTGAAATGGATATGGTTAATTTAAAAATAAACGGTCAGCCCGTCAGTGTCCCTGCCGGTTCCACCGTTTTGGAGGCGGCCCGTGCCGCCGGGATAGAGATCCCCACCCTCTGCTATCTTAAGGATGTAAGCCAGACAGGCTCCTGCCGTATGTGCCTTGTTGAGATCAAGGGCGGCCGCGCCCTTCAGGCGGCCTGCGTATATCCCGTGGCCGAGGGCATCGAGGTTCAGACCAATACCCCCACCGTCCGCGAGGCCCGCAAGGCCGTGCTCGAGCTCATGCTCAGCAATCACGACCGCAAGTGCCTCACCTGCCCCCGCAACCGGAACTGCGAGCTTCAGGCTCTTTCCGATGAGCTGGGCGTTTCCGACATTCCCTACGAGGGCGAGAGAAACGAGTACAGCATCGACGAGATTTCTCCCTCCATCGTTCGCGATAACAACAAGTGCGTGCTCTGCCGCCGCTGCGTGAACGTCTGCAAGCACGTGCAGACCGTGGGCGTTATCGACACCATGGAGCGCGGCTTTAAGACCAAGGTCGGCTGCGCCTTTGAGGCCAGCCTCGGCGACGTTGACTGCGTAAACTGCGGCCAGTGCATCGCCGTCTGCCCCGTTGGCGCCCTTCGTGAGAAGGACTCCATTCAGGACGTTTGGAAGGCTCTTGCCTCCGACAAGCACGTTGTGGTTCAGACCGCTCCGGCCGTCCGCGCCGCCATCGGCGAGGAATTCGGCCTTCCCATGGGCGAGTGCACCACCGGCAAGATGGTCGCCGCCCTGCGCCGTCTTGGCTTTGACAAGGTGTTCGATACCGACTTCGGCGCCGATCTTACCATTATGGAGGAGGGCACCGAGCTCATTCACCGTATGCAGAACGGCGGCGTGCTGCCCATGATTACCTCGTGCAGCCCCGGCTGGGTGAAGTTCTGTGAGCACAATTTCCCCGACTTTATTCCCAATCTCAGCTCCTGCAAGTCGCCCCACGAGATGTTCGGCGCCGTTATCAAGAGCTACTATGCGGAGAAGGCCGGCATTGATCCCAAGAACATCTATACCGTTTCCGTAATGCCCTGCACCGCCAAGAAGTTCGAGGCTCAGCGCGACGAGCTTGCGGCCACCGGCACTCCCGACGTGGACGCCGTTCTCACCACCCGTGAGCTGGCTCAGATGATAAAGCAGAGCGGTATCCAGTTCGCCAAGCTGCCCGACGAGGTCTTTGACTCTCCCTTCGGCGACGAGGCCACCGGCGCCGGCGTAATCTTCGGCGCTACCGGCGGCGTTATGGAGGCTGCTCTCCGTACCGTGGCCGACGTCCTCACCGGTCAGTCCGTCGAGCACGTTGACTACGAGGCCGTCCGCGGCCTTGAGGGCGTGAAGATCGCCTCCGTTCAGGTGGGTGACAAAACTATCCGCGCCGCCGTCGCTCATGGTCTGGGCAACGCCCGCAAGCTCCTCAACAGCGTCCGCGCCGGCGAGACTCAGGTCGATTTCATCGAGATCATGGCCTGCCCCGGCGGCTGCGTAACCGGCGGCGGTCAGCCCATCGTTTCCTCCAGAGTGAAGATGGACGTGAACGTTTCCGCCGAGCGCGCCAAGGCCATTTACGCCGAGGATAAGGGTCTCAAGCTCCGCAAGAGCCACGAGAACCCCTATATCCAGAAGCTTTATGACGAGTATCTGGGCAAGCCCGGCGACCACAAGGCCCACGAGTTGCTGCACACTCACTATGTAGCCCGTCCCAAATATTGATTGATAAACTGTTGGTTTAACAATCTTTGAGCTTTACACCGGAAATACCGGTGTATGAGCTGATAAAGGATATATAAAGATTAACGTCCCGGAGGGTGTGCCTTCCGGGGCGTTTGATTTTATTTGCTCTATGTCGAGAATAGCGGTGTAAAATGGTTGTATGCTTTTTTAGTATACATCCAAGTCAAAAAGTAGTCAATTTGTTGCAAAACTGTTTTAAGGTTTAAACTACGAAAAAACAAAAAGGCCCGCAAATCCCTTTGTTGTGGGATTTACGGGCCTTTCGTGCTTGGAGGCGTCACCCGGATTCGGACCGGGGGTCAAGGAGTTGCAGTCCTGTGCCTTACCACTTGGCTATGACGCCGTCTGAAAGGCCGTTGGCCTTTCACAATGGAGCGGAAGACGAGATTCGAACTCGCGACTTTCACCTTGGCAAGGTGACACTCTACCACTGAGTCACTCCCGCGTAATGGTGCCTTCGACTGGAATCGAACCAGTGACACAAGGATTTTCAGTCCTTTGCTCTACCGACTGAGCTACAAAGGCAAATGGCGACCCGGAAGGGGTTCGAACCCTCGACCTCCAGCGTGACAGGCTGGCGTACTAACCAACTGTACTACCGGGCCATAAATTCATCAAAAGTCAAGGCGTGTACTTGACTTTTGATACCTTAATCGGGGCAGGAAAATCAACTTGTTGATTTTCCTTAAGCGAAAGCGCCCGATGCGAAAAGAGGGGTCCCCGCAAGGCCTTGGCCTTGTGGGGTAAAGGAGGAGTAAGAGTACGAGTTTCCCGCTTTCCCTTTTCGGGAAAGCGGAAACGAAGTCACTCTTTACTCCGACGTGGTGGGAGTTATAGGGCTCGAACCTATGACCCTCTGCTTGTAAGGCAGATGCTCTCCCAGCTGAGCTAAACTCCCATGTTCTGCAACAGTAGTAAGTATAACAGATTTTGCCGCTTTTGTCAATACCTTTTTTGAAAATTTTTGATTGCCGAACCAATAAAAAAAACAAGCCCCGAAATTTTTTTCAAAAACTCTTGCAAAAAAACCGTCGGTGTTGTATAATAGCTTAAACGACAACTAAGAAATACCAATGAAAGGGTGGAAGATATGGCGGAAAATATCAACCAAAATCAAGTTCAGCAGGAACCCGATATGAAGCAGCTCCTCAAGGTGCGCAGGGATAAGCTGGCCGAGCTTCAGCAGGAGGGGAGAGACCCCTTCCATATAACCAAATATAACCGTACCCACACCTCCGGACAGATATTTGAGGGCTATACCACGGAAGAACGCACTGTTGAGACCCGTGAGGGCATGAAACAGGTCACTGCCAAAATCTCTCCCCTTGACGGCCAAACCGTCAGCATTGCCGGGCGCATAATGTCCAAGCGCGGCATGGGCAAGGTGGGCTTTGCGCACATTGCCGACATCGACGGCCAGATACAGCTTTTTGTGAAGAGGGATATTCTGGGCGAGGAGGAGTACAACCGCTTTAAGAAGCTGGACATAGGCGACATTGTGGGCGCCGTGGGCGAGGTTTTCACCACCCAGACGGGCGAAATCTCACTTCGGGTGAACAGTATCACGCTGCTCTCAAAGTCCCTTCTGCCCCTGCCCGAGAAGTTCCACGGTCTCAGCGACCCCGATCTCCGTTACCGCCAGCGTTATGTTGACCTCATCATGAACGCCGATGTGAAAAAGACCTTTGTCATGCGGTCGCGGATACTTACCGCTATCCGGAATTATCTTGACTCCCGGGGCTATCTTGAGGTGGAGACCCCCATACTCAACACCATTGCCGGCGGAGCCGCCGCCCGGCCCTTCATCACCCACCACAACACCCTCGACATGGATATGTACCTGCGCATAGCCACCGAGCTCCATTTGAAGCGTCTCATCGTGGGCGGCATGGAGAAGGTTTACGAGATGGGCCGCCAGTTCCGCAACGAGGGCATGGACATCAAGCACAATCCCGAGTTTACGTCCATTGAGATTTACGAGGCCTTTGCCGACTATAACGACATGATGGATCTTACCGAGAACATAATTCGTTATTGTGCCGAAACCGTCTGCGGAAGCACAAAGATAACTTATCAGGGCGAGGAGATAGACCTCGGCCATTTTGAGCGCCTGACAATGATCGACGCCGTCAGGAAGTACGCCGGTGTGGACTTCAATGAAATAAAGACGAATGAGGAGGCCGTGGCCGTCGCGAAAGCTCACGGTCTCGAGCCTGAGAAGGCTAAGGAGACACGGGGCGACATCATAGCGCTGTTCTTTGACGAATATGTTGAGGACAAGCTTGTGCAGCCCACCTTCATCACCGACTACCCCGTGGAGATTTCTCCCCTTGCCAAGCGCAAGCCGAGCCGGCCCGAGCTGACCGAGCGCTTCGAGGTGTTCATCACCGGCCGGGAGTTCGGCAACGCCTTCTCCGAGCTGAACGACCCCATCGACCAGAAGGAACGCTTCCTCAAGCAGCTCGAGCTTCGGGCCTCCGGCGACGACGAGGCCAATATGATGGATGAGGATTTCATCACCGCCCTTGAGTACGGTATGCCCCCCACCGGCGGCCTTGGCATAGGCGTGGACAGGCTTGTAATGCTCCTCACCGACAGCTACTCCATACGGGACGTGCTGCTGTTCCCAACCATGAAGCCGATAAACTGAAAAAAACGATAAATCAAGGAAAACGGGCTGTTGGGCTGCGATTTTATCGCGATCTGACAGCCCGACAAATCGCTGTTTATGGAGGAATAAAATAATGCCTCAGATGAATAAAGGTGGCAAATTTATATTCGGAAAATCA
>CANRJP010000132.1 GCA_947630975.1 uncultured Clostridia bacterium | reverse complement strand
ACATTTTATTTTCCCCTTTCTTGTCTTCTATTATATCATTTCCCTTTTTTCTTGTCCACTTTTTTAGTATACATCCACCCTGCGGAGCGGCAAACCGCTCCGCTGCGCCGCCCAACGGCGTAATGACAAAGCTCACCCGCTACATTTTTCTCCGCTTAATCTACGCAAATCGTTAACCGATTTGCGGCTGCATATCATTTTTACCGGCTACAAATTGCCTGCATTTACGGCTTTTTTGCAGCCGGTTGCTTTATTCTGTACATTATACCGTCCTGCCGCTTTGCAACCTCAAGGTTGACGGTTTTAATTGGAATTAAAAAAATAAAAAAAGCTCTTGACATTCGCTTCTACATGGTGTATAATAAAAACAAGATGTAGAAGCGAAGGAGGAATTTTTATGAACATATCCGCCGCGGAAATGGAAATCATGCGCATAATCTGGGACCTGGGACGCCGGGTCACCACAAAGGAGCTATGCGACCGACTACCCGGACGCAAGCTCACCACCGTTTCAACTTTGGCGGGGCGGCTCATCGACAAGGGCGTGCTGAAAAGCGAGAAGATAGGCCGTTCCCACGTACATGAGTACGAGGCCCTGATTACCGAGGAGGAGTATCAGAAGATGCAGACCGAGGAATTTGTGGGCAGCATTTACCGGGGCAGCGCAATGAGTCTTGTTTCCGCCCTTGTAAAGACCGACGGCCTGACCGGGAAAGACATAGCCGAGCTTCGCAGGCTCCTCGACGAAAAGGGGGAGTGACCGTGCCGGAACGCCTTATCTCAATGACCTTGGCGGGAGGACTGGCCTGCCTGCTGATACTCATATTTAAAAGACTTCTGACCCGCCGGCCGGAGACCCTGTACTACGCCTGTCTGGCGGCGCTGATACTCTTTTCCGTCCCCTTCAGGCCGGTGTGGAGCCCCGATTTCAGCCAAATCGACGTCAGGCCCAATATAACGGCGGCGCTGAAGAGTCCGACATCCGACCTACAAAACGCCCCCACGGTGAACGGCGTTCCTCCCAAGGAGCAGGACGCCGCCGCTCCGCAACGGACAGGCCAGTTCCCGTCGGGCAAATACTCCCTTCGGGATGTTTTGACCTTCTTGTGGCTGACCGTGGCGGTTTTGGTTTTCCTCAGATACATCATATCCTATCTGATGTTCCGTCGGAAAATATTGAAAAACGCCGTCCAGAACGAACGCATAGGCAAAGTCCGTATTGTGAAAGGGAATGCTCCGGCCCCGATGCTGGTGGGCTTTTTCCGTCCGGTCATAGTCATGCCCAAAACGGAGCTGCCGCCCGGAGACCGGGAGCTGGCAATATGCCACGAACTGGCTCACTGGCGGCGGGGCGACCCGTGGATAAAGCTGCTGACCGCGGCGGTGAACTCCGTCCACTGGTTCAACCCGCTGTCATACGTGTTGGTGCGGGCACTGGACGAGGCCTGCGAATACGCCTGCGACAGCCGTGTGGTCAGGGACGGCGGCAGCAGGACAGGCTATGGCAATATGCTGCTCAATATGGCCTGTCAAAGCTCGCCCATCCTCACCGAAAACATATCTCGAAGCAAAAAGCAACTCAAAAGGAGGCTTGAATTGATAATGAAATTCACCAAGAAAAATGTATTTATAAACGTACTTTCAATCATACTTATTTTGACGCTGGCTGCCGGAAGCACGGCTCTGGCCGCCGGAGCGGCACCTATTTTAAGCTCAATGCTGGGATTGGGCGGTACGTCTGACGGGCAAAGAACCGTCGGCATATTGGAAGAGTATCTTTCCGGCGACTATGACGACGACACCGTCGTCACAAGAGCCGAGGGCGCCGCGCTGATGCTCCGGCTCAATGGGATGGAGCCTTCGTTCGCCACGGGCACGGTATTTTCCGATGTGCCCGTCGACTACTGGGCCGCCGACAGCATCGAAACAGCCTATCAGTGCGATATTGTGGACGGATGCGGCGACGGGACCTTCCATCCGGACGACCCACTGACATTTGAACAGGCGGAAAAAATGATCGAATGTACCCTTGGTTACAACCCGGCGGCAAGAGTCAGAGGCGGCTGGCCCGAAGGATATATGAAAATGGCGTCGGATCACGGTTTGACGTCCTCCGTCACCGGAAACGTCGGCGAGGCGGTGACGCGGCGCACCTTGGCGAAAATGGTATATAACGCTCTGGACGTGCCTTTTCTGGCGCAAACCGTTTGGGGCCCGGACGGAATGCAGGAGTATGCTCCGTCGGATTTGACTATCAGATATTTGCTCGACAATGACATAAAATTATAAAGAATGAGATCCGCTCTTCGGGGCGGATTTCTTACGCTCAAAATTTGTTTACAAATATAGGTTTATTACACAAAAACACATTTCGCGTACCTCAAAATGCATTGACTTTTTATTTTGTGAGGCTTATAATTAAAATAAGATGTAAGTCCGTCGAGCGTTCAGCCTTAATACCGTGGCAAAAATAAGGCAAAAACAGAAGAAAGTAAAGGGAAAAAGGAGTGTTTAACGTGAGCTCAATAAATGATGATCTTGCCTATTTCAAGGGCGTATTGCAGGAACCGGATGCGGATTCTCTGCCGCTGCCCGATGCACAGGCGCTGGAGGGCGGTTTCGACGAAGCGCTTTTACGCCATGTTCTGCCGGACGGCCTTGTGCGTGACATTGGCGACTTTGCACAGAAAAACGGGCTTGAACTTACAAGCCTGTGCGCCGCGGCGTCGATGCTTATATTTGAGGAATACAGCGGCAGCGCGGATGTACTTTGCGCCCTCGTGCGCAGGGGGAAGCGTCTGCCTGTTTATTGCAATATGGAGAAGGAGCCGTCCTTCCTCGGCCTTTGCCGTGCCGTAAAGAAGCAGATAGAAGAGGCCGCCCGGCACGGCGGCGCTGATTTCGATACCCTTTGCGCGGAGCTCGGTCTGTCCGAGATGCCGACCGTAGCGGAGGACGGGGAGTCCTTCCGGAACTTCTCGCTCATGGGCGCCGGGCCAAAGACCCCTCTGTGCCTGTTTTTTGACCCGGAGGCGGAGGCTCTGTGCGCCAAATACAACGCCGCGCTCTACGGCGAGGGTACAATGAACCGACTGTTAAATTCTCTGACGGCGGCGCTGCACAGCGTTGCTAACGGAGAGGACGGTACAGGCGCAATCGCCATGCTTTCCGACGGGCAGCTCACCGAGCTGGACGCGTTCAACGAAACCGATTTGCCCTATGACGCCGGTGAGACGCTGATCGACCGCATCGACCGAATAGCGGAACGTTTTCCGGACAACACCGCCGTCGTTTTCAGGGATAAGCGCTGTACATACCGGGCTTTCGCCGACCTTACGGATCGAATTGCCGCATGGGTACGGCGTGCGGGCATCGGTCGGGAGGATGTCGTTTCCATTCTTATACCCCGGTGCGAATATATGCCCATCTGCGCCGTCGGCGTTCTCAAGTCCGGCGCGGCCTATCAGCCCCTTGATCCCAGTTATCCGCCGGAACGGCTGCAGTTCATGATGCGGGACGCGGGCGCCAAGCTGCTTATTGCGGACAAATCCATGCTGTCTCTGGTGCCGGAATACAGCGGGCCGGTGCTGACGTTAGATGAGATTTCCGGGCTTCCCGCCTGTGAAGAGGCTCTACCCCGTCCAAAGCCGGAGGATCTGTTTATCCTGCTTTACACCTCCGGCTCCACCGGCACGCCCAAGGGCGTCATGCTCGAGCACGGTAATCTGGCGGCGTTTTGCAGTTGGTTCACCGCGTATTACAAAATGGACGAAAACAGCCGCGCGGCGGCCTATGCGTCCTTCGGCTTCGACGCCTGTATGATGGATATGTATCCGACGCTTTCTAACGGTGCGCAGCTGCACATAATTCCCGAGGACATACGCCTTGACCTTATCGCTATAAATCGTTACTTGACGGAAAACCAAATCACACATATATTCATGACCACGCAGGTGGGCCGTCAGTATGCGGAGCTGTTCCCAAACAGCGAGTACCCCCGCTTTCTGTCGGTCGGCGGCGAAACGCTTGTGCCCGTTCAGCCGCCGCGCTTTCGGTTTACCAACGGCTACGGCCCCACGGAATGTACGATATTTACCACCGTATTTAATGTGGACAGGCTCTACCGCAATGTGCCCATAGGCAGGGCGCTGAACAATGTCAAGCTTTATGTGCTTGACAGGCATGGCCGCCGTGTTCCCGTGGGCGTGCCGGGCGAGCTGTGTATCACCGGGCCCCAGGTCTCCCGCGGCTATCTGAACCGCCCGGAGCAGACCGCAAAAGCCTTCGTTAAAAATCCCTTCTGCGACGATCCCCGCTTTTCCCGTATGTACCGCTCGGGCGATATCGTTCGCTTTTTGCCGGACGGCAATCTGGAGTTTATCGGACGGCGGGATTCGCAGGTAAAAATTCGGGGCTTCCGCATTGAGTTGAGCGAGGTCGAGAGCGTTATCCGCCGGTTCAAGGGCATTAAGGACGCCACGGTGATCGCCTGTGACGAGGCGGGCGGCGGCAAATTTGTGGCGGCCTACGTCGTCGCTGACGAACCTGTGGATATTGATGCGCTGAACCGCTTCATACTCGAGACAAAGCCGCCGTATATGGTGCCCGCCGTGACCGTGCAGCTTGAGCGTATCCCTCTCAACCAAAATCAGAAGGTTGACAAACGCGCTCTGCCCAAGCCTGAACGAAAGGCCGAGACCTTTGCGCCGCCTGCCACCGATGTGCAGGAAAAAATATGCGAATTGCTGGCTGACGTGGTCGGGCACAGCTCCTTCGGCGCGGATACCGACTTTTATGCGGCGGGACTGACCTCAATCACCTCCATTAAGTTCTTGGTTCTTCTGACTAACGCCTTTGGCGCCGCCGTCACCTCTAAGACTCTGCGTGACTGCAATACCGCGCAGAAGCTGGAGGGCTATTTGAATACGGCGCAAAAGGCCGCCGCCCCCGCCCCTCGGCGCGAATGCTACCCGCTCACCCAAACGCAGATGGGCATATATGTGGAGTGCATGAAGCACCCCGAGGCCGTCTTTTACAACCTGCCGGGCACCTTCCCTCTCGACAAGGACACCGATGTGGAAAAGCTGTGCGACGCGCTGCGCCGCACCGTGGACGCGCACCCCGCCGTCAAATGCGCTGTTCGGGCGGATAGGGAAGGCCGCGTGTGTATGTTCCCGCAGGACGACCGCCCTGTGGAAATAGAGGTGATCGAAGGAACGGAGGAGGATTACGAGGCTTTTTTCAAAGGCTTTGCCAAGCCCTTTGACTTTGAGCGCGGCCCGCTGTACCGTTTAGCCGTCTTTGTCACCGGCGAGCACGTTTACCTTATCATTGACTTCCACCACATCATCAGCGACGGCTCGTCGTATGTGGTGTTCGCGCAGGAGCTGGACAGGGCGCTGCGGGGAGAGGCGCTGCTTGGTGAGCCGTATTCGCAGCTCGACTTGGCGGCTGACGAGGAAGCGGCACGGGAAAGCGAGGCATACCAAAGCGCCAAGCGCTACTATGACAGTGTGTTCTCCGGTACTGCCGGCTGTACTACGCCGGAACGGGATGTGTACGGAGATGGGGAGAGCTGCGGATTTGTCCGCAGCTTCAGCGACAGGCTTCCGCCGGAGCGTGTGGAGGCGTTCTGTAGTAAAAACGGAATTACTCCCAACGTATTTTTCCTCTCGGTGATGGGCTTTGTGCTTGGTCGGTGCGAGCATACGGACGAGGTGTGCCTGACGACGATATATAATGGACGCAGCGACGGACGAACCGCCGCCACGATGGGTATGCTCGTAAAAACGCTGCCCGTGTATGCCGAATTGGTAAACAGCCGAGGCGTTGCGGAGCACATGAGCGCAATTCAGGAGCAGCTTCTTTCCTCCATGAGCAACGACATTTATTCCTTTGCGGAGGTCAGCCGCGCCTACGGCATCCAAAGCGACGTGCTGTTCGCCTA
>CANRJP010000131.1 GCA_947630975.1 uncultured Clostridia bacterium | reverse complement strand
ATCCGCCGCAGCGGAGTTGCCAAGGCCGACTCCATGGCGGACATAAAGCTGCTGGAATACTGCATCTGCGAGGAGCTGAACAACAGCGCTCTGCGCCGCGTGGCGGTAACGGAACCCTTGAAGGTGGAAATAACCAACTATCCCGAGGGGTGGAACGAAACCTTTGACCTGCCCAACCATCCCCAGAAGCCCGAGGAGGGCGTTCGGGCCATGCCCTTCGGCCCGGAGCTGTGGATAGAGCGGAGCGACTTCATGGAGGTGCCCGTACCCGGCTTCAAGCGTCTTATTCCCGGCGGCGAGGTACGCCTCATGGGAGCGTATATCATGCGCTGCAACGAGGTCATAAAGGACGCGGACGGCAATGTGACCGGCCTGAAATGCACCGTTGACCTCGAGACCCGCAACGGCAAGCCCGCCGACGGACGTAAGGTCAAGGGCAACATTCACTGGCTCAGCACCGCTCACGCCGCAAACGCCGAAATTCGCTGCTACGACAACATTTTTAACAAAGAAAACGTCGCCACCCTTTTGGAGGATGACAACTTTGACAGCTTTATCAATCCGAACTCGGTGACTGTTTATCCCGCCGCGAAGGTGGAGCCCTCTCTTCTCGACGAGGAGCCGGGCGTACCCTTCCAGTTTGTGAGGACGGGCTATTTCACCCACGACAGCAAGAACCCGGGCGTGTTCAACCGCACCGCTCCCCTTAAGAGCAGCTTTAAGCCCGAATGACGCTGTAAAAAAATGGCGCAGACCGTTCAAGGGCTGAAATCCCTTATTTAAGGCAATACCGCACAAAGACCGCCTATGAGCTTTGTACCCATCTTGCTTGCATCTTTTCCGACGTATCTTACGAAAACTCCTTGAAATACGACAGTATTCCTTCGTCGTTTTCGTAATTCCGTCAAAAAATCTGCCGCGCAATATGGGCACAATCTCTGTGCGGTATTGCCTTAAACCAAATTCTTGTATTGATAGACCCTGCAATAAAATCAAAACTATGAATTAATGTAGAAAAACCGCCTTTTTACGAGAAAAAGACGGTTTTTCTTTGTATCTCATGCCCTTGAACGATCTGCGCGATTTTTTTTACGTTAGTTTCTCTTGGTATACTGCGACTTGCCAAAGGCCAGAATGAGCAGGAATATGGTGGACAGGAAAATGAGACCCACGGCATAGCCGCCGCCGTGACCAAAGGACTGGGACAAACGAACATTGTATATGATGTTTATCACGAGCATCACAATAGAGAGAACGGAAATCAGTATAATAAGAATTATGTCCACGGGAGTGATGTTCTTAAACGCGGCGATAAAAGCGTTGGCAACGGGATTTTCCATACCGTTGTCCAGCTCATACTCCATTCTGTTGGCGTAATCCTGAGCGGCCTGCTCGATTTCTTCATCGGTCATGTTCAAGTTGCCGTTGACGAGGTCGTCAGGGTCAATGCCCAGCTCGTTGGCGGCTGTGTTGGTTATGTTTATCATGTCGTCCAGATGAGACATATAAACCCCCATTGTCAGGGCAAATATAAGTACAGCAATGATGAGCGTTACCCAGAACATGGACTTTTTCCAGAACAGCTTATAGGCAACGTAAGCGTTGTAGAAGGGGATAATAGCCTTCCAGCCCTTTTCGCCCGCCTTCTGGAAAAGTACCCACATACACACGATGGCGATAATGGATACTATCAGCGCGACAGTGTTTTGCATAATATCAAATCCTTTCATATTATTTATGTAATAAAAATACCACAAAATGAAAAATTTGTCAACAAAAAAACGAAATCTGTAACACATTTGTAAGGTTGAGCACCGCTCACCGTCGAACCTCAAAGATCGCAGTTTTCCGCGTAATACCAGTTGTCCGCCACCTTGTAGCACTGGGAGATAAAGCTCAAGTGGCGTTCGCTGAAGGAGCCCGGATTGCCGCCCTCGGTATAGATCACGCCGGTCATGCCGAGGCTGTAATAAAACACGGTCTTTTCGCTGTCCACGGTTATACCCTCAAAGGTCTGGTTGCCGAAACTTTTAAGCTCGTCCAAAGCGTCGCCGGCATAGATCGTATCGCCGTCAAACACCACGGCCCCGGCGTCGAAGTTCACCTTGAACATCATTTTCGTCCGGCCTCTGTCCTCCAGCGCCTTGCGGAGGACGGAGTTTACCTCCTCAAGGGCGGCCTGTTTGGTCTCAAACATACGAACCACACCGCGGTCGGGCATATGTATCACCGTGGCCAGCAGTATCATCAGCACGGCGACGGCGCAGGCAAAGCCCACCAGCACCTTGAACAGAAAGCGTATAATATGACTTATCATATTCATTCAGCCGTAGCTTTAATACGGCGTCCGCAGCGTCTGCTCCTTATACGGCGGACTGACGCCTTTTTCGGAGTGACATTAAAGCCAAGTTCCCTGAGGAACCTTGTGCGTTCGGACAAATTCATGCCCTTGATTTGAGCTTCAAAATCTTTGAGTATCTTATCTTCCTTTGTCATTTCAAGTCCCCCTTTTCTATCAACTGTATGCTTTTAATAAGGCTGTTGTCCCGCAGACAAAATTCTCTCCTTCGTCTCCTGAAATCCGAAAGCAAAGGCGTTTTTGTTTTTTCTACGGGAAATTCCGCCGACAAAACATCTATATTTTTGCAATAGCTCCAAATATAATTCATTACGGCACACTGATTTTCCTGTGCCGTACCTTTTACAACATACGTGAAATCCCTTTGAATAATATCAAGCATTTTTCCGCACAGAAGCTTTCCACCCGGAGAGTCTATATCAAGATACCTGTCCCGATCCACTTCCGCAATAATATGCAGAACCTCTCCGCCGCCGGGGTTGCCCCTGGCCCAGTCATATGCGTCCTCAAATTCACGGTAAAAATATATCCCGGTACCGAGCCATTCTTTTGTTCCGCTCGAAAGTAAAAATTTTCCGCTTTTCAAAATTGATTTCGCGTTCTCCGCGGAAGTACCATGGTATCCTGTCAGCAGCAATACGTCCACGCCCTTATCCTCAGTACTTTGTAAAATTATTATAACATAACGTATAATAACAATCAAGTCAAATATGTGCTTTTTTACAAATTTTAACCGCTTCCCCACACGTGAGCCAGCAGCTCGGGCACTCCCTCCATAAGTTCCGTGTACTCCGGAAAATCCCGGCGCAGACGGCGGACACAGCGGCCGCAGTACTCCGCCCGCACCGCCGGGTCGGAGCGCAGATTATTCTTATGGCCCCACACATGAGTTACATCGCTCTGATCGCGGAGCCTGTCCAACCGGAGGAGTGTGTGTATCTCCTTTCCCTTTTCGGCGGCGCACATGGACAGGAGCCGCTGCTCGGCAAAGACCATGGGCACCACCACGCTGCCGTCCTCACGTAAATTTCTCATAAAATCCACACTTCGGCGGACGTAATAATCACGGAACTCCAAATCCTTTATGTACAGAAAAGCCGTGTTGCAGGGCAGGACGCCCCAGTCCCAGTCGGGGAAGACATAGCCCTCCTTCATGCGGAAATGCTCCCTGCCGGGATATACGTCCGGCATCAGCTCCTCCCGATGGGCGGCCACGATGTCGAGGTTCTCCAGCCCCCGGCAGTCACGCCAGACTATCATGTCCGTGTCTATCATGCAGACGGGCTCCTGTATGGAATTAAGCGCCCAAAGCTTGCCCCCCGCCCAGAATAAAAACGGGTCAATGTCCGCCGGTACGGTATCCAGCGCCTCGGTCACGCCGCCGTCCCACAGCGGTTCCAGGCCCCGTTCACGAAGGTAAGCCGCCCCGGCGCCGTCGGTAACCATGGTGACGCCGCCGCCGTTTTTCCGCCAGACAAGGGCCGACAGCATCATCGTCAGCAGCTCAAAGTCCTCCATGTAAAAATTCCTTCCGCCCCGGACAAAAAACGGCCTCGTCCAGAGGGAATGTATGGCCCTCATATCAGCTCAAGGCCGTAGCCGAAGGAACCGCCTCCGCTGCCCGAGCCGCTGCCGCTGCCGGAACCCGAGCCTGAACCCGAACCGCTGCCGGAGCCGCTGCCGCTGGTGGGATTTGCGGGACGGGCGGCGAAGAGCCTTGCCGCCACATATTCGTCCTCCTCATGAGTTATGGCTAAATTCATGGAAAGCCGCGATTCCGGCGGAAACCTGAGCCGTCGAACCTTGCGGCCCCTGAGGGCGGCCTCGGCCTCCTCCACAAAGGGAGCGTACCTGTCCTCAAAGTACAGCAGACCCACGTCGGCCCTGTTATAGCGCTCACCAAGCAGGGTCAGCAGCTCGCCCAGCCGGCCAACGGGTCTGCTTCGCCGCCCTCCGGCGGGGAACGGTACAAAATATCCCTCGGACAGTAAATATGTATAGCAACGCTCGTTAAAAAACATAAGCAACAGTTTCATTTCGACAGTCAGCCCTTCCATAGGCACCATAGAGCCTTTATCCCTTTATTACATTATATCAACTTTTTCCGGAAAAATCAATAGAAAAAAAATATTTACAAAACGTTCACAAAAAAAATCAAAAAATGTGCCACAAATTATAAAAAAGGGCTTGCAAAATTTACAAACTTTGAGTATAATATATGTGAAGGTAATAAGTACCACATTGACAAAAATTTAACACACATGGATCTGATATTATGGACAACCCAAAGGTAAAAATAACCATGGACGGGGACTTGGGCGAGATCGAGCTGGAGCTTTTTCCCGAGGCGGCCCCGATAACGGTGGAAAATTTCACAAAGCTGGTGAGCGAGGGTTTTTATGACGGCCTCACCTTCCACAGGATAATCAGCGGCTTTATGATACAGGGCGGCGATCCGCTGGGCAACGGCACCGGCGGCAGCGACAGCCGCATAAAGGGGGAGTTCAGGCAGAACGGCGTGAACAACCCCATCAGGCACGAACGCGGGGTCATTTCCATGGCTCGGAGCATGATGCCCAACTCGGCCTCAAGCCAGTTCTTTATCATGCACGCGGACGCTCCCCATCTGGACGGGGCCTACGCCGCTTTCGGCAGGGTGACGTCCGGCATGGACACGGTGGATAAGATCGCCGCGGCAAAGGTGGGCTTCGACGGACAGACGCCCATTGTCGCCCCCACTATCCTGAAAGCCGAGCTTATTTAAGCGAGCTTATTTAAGTTAATAAATTGTTCATTGTAACAATATTTATTAAAATTCAATTCACGAAAGGAAGTTTTTCCAATGGCAGTAAAAGTTGCAATCAATGGCTTTGGCCGTATAGGCCGTCTGGCTTTCCGTCAGATGTTCAAGGCAGAGGGCTACGAGATCGTAGCTATCAACGATCTTACGGATCCCAAGATGCTTGCGCATCTTCTCAAGTATGACACCGCGCAGGGCGGCTACTGCGGCCGTATCGGCGATAATCTGCACACCGTTGAAGCCGGCGAAGACTCTATCACTGTTGACGGCCATAAGATCACCATATACAAAGAGAAGGACGCCGCCAATCTCCCCTGGGGCGAGCTGGGCGTTGACGTAGTTCTCGAGTGCACGGGCTTCTATTGCTCCAAGGAGAAGAGCCAGGCTCACATCAACGCCGGCGCCAAGAAGGTAGTTATTTCCGCTCCCGCGGGCAACGACCTTCCCACAATCGTATACGGCGTTAACGAGGGCACCCTGACGGCTGGCGATACCATCATCTCCGCCGCCTCCTGCACCACCAACTGCCTTGCTCCCATGGCTAAGGCTCTTAACGACTACGCTCCCATTCAGAGCGGTATCATGTCCACCATCCACGCTTACACCGGCGACCAGATGATCCTTGACGGTCCCCACAGAAAGGGCGACCTCCGCCGTGCCCGCGCCGGCGCCGCCAACATCGTGCCCAACAGCACAGGCGCCGCCAAAGCCATCGGCCTTGTAATCCCCGAGCTCAACGGCAAGCTCATCGGCTCCGCTCAGCGTGTACCCGTACCCACAGGCTCCACCACCATCCTTACCGCTGTTGTAAAGTGCACCAACGTCCCCGTCGGCTTATCCGAGAAAGACACCAACGATGCCATCAAGAAAGACATAAACGCCGCCATGAAAGCCGCCTCTTCCGCTTCCTACGGCTACAACGAGGATCTCATCGTTTCCTCCGACGTAATCGGCATGACCTACGGTTCTCTCTTCGACGCCACTCAGACAATGGTTGCCCACATTGCCGACGACCTCTATGAGGTTCAGGTAGTTTCCTGGTACGACAACGAGAACTCCTACACCAGCCAGATGGTACGCACTATCAAGTATTTTGCCGAACTCGGCTGATCTAAAAAATTTAACTGCTGAAAGGCTGCCGCCA
>CANRJP010000130.1 GCA_947630975.1 uncultured Clostridia bacterium | reverse complement strand
AAAACATATATTAATATTAAATAATAACGCTTTTTGCAGTTTATTGACTTGACATCAGCGTTGTTTTATGGTATAATTAGATTACAAAAGGAAAGGAGAGATTTTTATGGCGGTTTCAAATGTCAGCTTCCGTATCGACAGCGACCTCAAGGCTCAGGCCGACAAGCTGTTCTCTCAGCTTGGCATGAACATGACCACGGCGTTCAATATCTTTCTTCGCCAATCCGTAAGGGAAGGCCGCATACCTTTCAGCATAACTATCAACACACCCAACGCCGATACGATAGCGGCGATGCTCGAAGCGGAACAGATGCTCGGCGACCCGCAGCTTAAAACATACGATGTGGAGGACGCTTTGAGGGAGTTGAAGTCATGAGTCTGCGAGTTGTCTGGACCTCCAAATTCAAAAAGGACTACAAGCTTGCCATCCGCCGTGGCTGGGATACAGGACTTCTTGACGACGTCATCCGCCGGCTCGCCGCACAGGAAAAGCTGTCTGACGAATACGACGACCATTTCCTCACCGGCCAATGGAAGGGGTATCGTGAGTGTCATATCGAACCCGACTGGCTGCTCGTGTACCGAATCGAAAGGAACATCCTCGTTCTGACTCTTACCCGCACGGGAACACACAGCGACCTATTCAACAAGTGATAAACGGGAGGCTCAGTATCCGTATGTCGGAGTGCTGTCCTCCCGTCCTGTCTTTTTATCATGACACGGCTTGCAAAGGCTCTGCCAGTTGCTCTCGTCCCAGAACAGGTTCCGGTCGCCGCGATGTGGAACGATGTGATCCACCACCGTGGCCGGGGTGTACCTTCCTCGCTTAAGGCACTCAACGCAGAGAGGATGCTCCCGGAGATACGCTTTGCTGACCTTCCGCCATCTGCCGCCGTAGCCTCGGCTGCCCGCCGACCTTATGTACTCCGGGTGCAGAGACTTGTGCTTTTCACAGTATCTCTCGGTCGATTTGACCAGCGCGGCGCAGCCCAAATGCCGGCACGGTTTGTTTGGTCTGTATGGGCATGGTATCACCTCAAAACAAAACGGACGCTCCACTTGGAACGTCCGTTTGATTATCTTTCTTATATAGTTTGCCTTGATATATGTGTGTCTATTCCTGTACAGAAATGTTACGCATTTCCTAAAAAAACGCAGGTAAAACATCTTAGCCGATTCAAAAACCACGACAAATAGAGCGGAAAATAAATTACGCAAAAATGAGTTCGTTTTTGATTTGTAGTCTGTTCAACGTTATATTACTATCAGATTATTTAAAATTTTATATGTAACTATATATCAATAATACAATATCATATTGATATATTAGTTCAATGACTAAGCGGGCAAAAAATCATAAAATTTCTTTCTATTCGCCGAATACTCCCACGTAATTAAAACAAGCAGAAAGTGAAGGATATTTGTTATTCTTCATGATTTAATATCTCATCAATTTTATCATTTATGAAATCCATACTTTCACTTTCGCCATTAATTGTGTTACTTCCTAAATTATCAGTAGGAATACTTCCATTTACTGCCGTATTAGTTGAAGAATAACATTCAGTAGTGCTAAAAGAAACTCCCGCTATTCGCCCAGCAGTCCCTGCCGTTTCTATATGTGTTCCATCAGATTCTTCTCGTTGATATATTGATTTGATAGATGTTCCGCCATTATAGCAGTCACTTATTCTACCACTGCTATAATAGCCGCAATAACCTGCTATACCACCAGCATATGTTGATCCTCCTTTTTTACTGATTGACACAACTGTTCCTAAATTTGCAGAGTGAATTGTGTTATTGCTTGATGTGGCTCCAACTATACCGCCTACATTACAATTGCCCGCAAAGGAACTGTAGCTCGTATAATTTGTGGTTACTCCATGAATTTCCCCATAATTAACGCAATGCCTAATATCTCCGTACTCACCACTTATACCTCCACAGTACAGGAAATTGCCAGCAGTAGCAGTTACCTTTCCATAATTAATGTTATCATAAACCAAGCCATTAACTGAATCCGAGTGCCCAACAATTCCTCCAACACATACTGTACTGGAGTTTTTATATCTAGCATCTCTATTACTCATTACATATATTTCAGCCTCATTAGATGAGTTTCTAACTCTACCCATTCCTGCTATTCCCCCCACATATGCATCATTACAGTTGATTGCCTTTATAATGCCACTGACATGACAGTTATTTATAATAGTACCACAACTTCCCACAATTCCTCCAACAGTTAATGAATAAATTACGCCATTATTCCATTGTTCTTCATAATCTGTGGCAATTTTGTCTACATTTATATTTACATCTACGAGTGATATATTTTCTATTGTGCTTTTTTCTGTGCATAATCCAAACAATCCCACTGTATCGTAGTCGCCTGAATTGATAGTTAAATTGGATATTTTAAAACCATTGCCATCATATTTCCCATTAAATGGTGCACTTTCAGTATTAGGATTGCTAATGCCAGGCAGCCATGAACTTCCTCCATATCCAATTCCAATTGGTATCCAATTGCTATATTCAGATAAATCAATATCATTAGTTTGGATATAACTAGCACTAAGATTATTTCTTACAGCATTTAATTGTTGTGGAGTGCTCACCTGATATGGATTTTCTTCAGTACCATCGCCTCTTTCAAATACCTTTTCATTCATTCTGACATTTCCAACGTCACATAAACCTTTTTCTACAATAACATTAGTTACAGTTGTATTGTAATACATTTCCTTTTCACAAATAAGCGAATATGTTCCAGCCTTACATGGGATTATGAAACTTCCTTTGCTATTCGTATATCCTTCTGCCACCTTATTGTCATATGAATCATATACACTTATATATACATTTTCAAGATACGAACCAGAACTACTGTCGCATACTCTTCCTTGAATACTATTTTTGGATTTTTTTGCCGCTATTACAGCCTGCTCTGCATTTATCATCTTTTTATCTGTATTTTTTACATTCTGGTTTGCAGTATTAACAATAATACCTTTCACATCGCTTCCAGATAAATCAGGGTTTGCGCTCCATACCATTGCTGCAACACCCGATACATGAGGAGCGGCCATTGATGTCCCGTCATTTGTATCATAATCGTTTGTTCCGATTGTACTGTAAATATCATATCCTGGAGCAATCACATCTACGCGATCACCTACATTACTAAAATCACATAGCTCATAATTATTATTTCCACTATTTTTACATGCCCCAACAACAATAATATGTGAGTTTACTTCTTCGTCAGTGATAGCGGATAAATAGTAACCATTCACAGCATTAATGTCCTCGTGCAATATATTGGTGTCTCCATTCCGGGCTTTTCTATACCCATATCTAATATCATGGTTTGTATCATGTTCAATATCGCCATCTGCGACAAAATTGTCGTTGTTAGTATTTCCGGCGGCCTGAACAATTACGAAATCTTTCTTTTCATCGTCTTTAACTTCATCCAACTTCTTTTTCAAAAAAACTTCCATTGTACTTGCATTATTTCTAATCATTTGCTCTGCGTCGTAAACGCCATGATTGATTGCAAATACAATTGCATCAAGATATCCCATACTAACATTGATTACTTGTACTTTATTGTTTAGAAGTTCAGAAAACGCAACCTTTGCAGCTTGAATACCACCATTTCCACCAACTGAGTAACTATATATAGCATATTTATTTTTACCATTAATGCTTTCATTAGGTGCTACGCCGGCAATTCCAGTTTTGTTATCAAACGTAGCGGCCATAGTACCACATACATGAGTTGCATGCGAACTATTTGTTAATTCATCTGAAAAAGTAAACCTGTCTGATATATTAAGGTCGATATGATTTTCAGGTATTCCAACCTCAATTAACCCAATATTTAAAGACGAAAAATCATCTTTATTCTCCCATGCCGAAGGCGCTTTAATCGCCTCAACTCCCCAGTTATTTCCATCTGGAATATCTTCATCCCATTGTTTTACCAATGATGGTATATCAGCCCATTTCTCATCATTCGGATAATATGCTTCTACAGATATGTCATTTGTATAATTAATCGTAACATCTTGTATATAATCTAATTTTTTCAATTCCTCTGCAATACTATTTAATCTATTTTCTGATTCAACATTATCAAATTCTATTTGATAGCTGTTAGTATCGGCAATATATCCTATAATTCTGCCGGAAAAGCTTTTTGCTAATAGTTCAATATCGGCATACGTTTTTTCGGGTGTCACTTCAAGCAACAATTGATCTTTAAAATAACTATATCCTTTTTCACTGTTTATTATTTTTGATTCATCAATGATAGATTTGATTATTGTAGTATTTTCATTCCATAAAGCGTATAATAGTATATCTTCAGAAATTCTATAATTATCAAAATCAAATGGTTCAGTGAATACTCTGTCTCTATACCAACCACCAAAAATATATCCTATTCTATTATCTACTTCAGGTTTATCTATGTAATCCCCTTCTGTGACAGATTGCGAGCTTTTTCTTCCATCATAATTTAGATCAAAGGTGACAGTGTAAACGCCGTCCTCCTCATTCTCCTCTTCCCAACCGGCATACAGAGTCAAGCGCTCAGTAATTTCCGTGTTCTCAAAATCAAACTCATAAACGCATTCCTCATCTGTGTACCAGCCCGTGAAGATATAGCCCTCTCTTTCGGGATCATCGGGACGTTCGGCATAACCGTTTTTCTTTACTTTCTGGGTGGCCGGAGGATTTTTCGCTCCTGCATAATTCAAGTCAAATGTTACATTGTATCTCGTGGTGCCGCCGGAGCTTCCGCCACCACCGGTGGAACGACTTATCGTATATTCAACGCTCATCACATCGCTGACAAGAACATCATCTTTTACCGCGATTGCTTTCAGTGTTGCGGTGGAAAGTATATTTATATTGCCACCTGTGTATTCATCGCTGTTAACTGTGGGCTCTGTTCCGTCGGTCGTATAATAAATCTTAACGCCCTCGGTGTCGCTCTTAAGCGTTACAAGCTGATTTACATAATATGTGCCCGCCTCAACAGACGCAACAGGGGCGGCAACCGTTGTGCGGAGACCGTTATAAACCATTACGGCAATGTCCCCACGGGTAGAGGCGATTCCCTTTTGACCCTTGAGGTTATCCGTTATGCCGTTATCCTCCGCCGCTTTAATATAGCCGGCAGACCAATCGTCAGATTCGGATTCAACATCGTCGCCGAGACCGACGCCGCAAACCACCATCTTTATGGCCTCTTCATATTTGACGTCGTCATTCGGCATAAATCCGCCGCTGCCGTTGCCGTTTATTATCTTATCTTTCGCGGCGACGTTGATGTAGCCGCTGGCCCAGTGGTCGGCGGGAACATCGTCAAACTTTGTGGCGCCCTTGGAATTGCGGGCGTCGTTCTCCTTGCCTATCATGCGGCATACTACCGCCGCCATTTCGGATCTTGTGATAGATTTATCCGCTCCAAATGTGCCGTCGTCGTAGCCGGTGAAAATGTCGAGCTTTTCCAGAGCGAGAGCCGCCTCGGCGTAATACTCATTCCCCGTAACATCGGAAAAGACCGTACCTGCGGCAAAAGCACCGATCGGCGCAAGCGACAGTGTCATTGCCAAAACTAAAATGATGCTTAAAAATTTTTTCACGATTGTAACCTCCAATTTCGTTTATTCATTTTCAAATTGCAGGAAAACACCGCCGCCGTATGTCACGCCCCCCTTTCGGGCAAATTTGTCCTCCGTACAATAAAAAATGCGCAGCTCATCGGAACCGCGCACGAAAAACGCTCAGCTCCGAATTTACTGCGACATAAATTAATATAACACAAAAGAAACGCATTTTTGGCACTCGCTCATTAAAAATGCAACCAGAGCGTTACAGGAGCAGCATTTTTACCAATGCTAATATTGCTCCGGTTGATATTTTTATACGTTAGAATGTCAAAACAATGGTGAAAAATACAGGTACGCAAAAAAGAGCGCAAAAAGCAAACTTAATGAGCGTTTCTATATTAATCTATGTCGCAAATAAAGTATAACACACATTTTTCCGGTTGTAAAGTGTTTTTTTCCGTAAATGAATAATTTTTTATAACATATTTGCTGCGAAATCCATCTCGGCGCTTATCTTGCCGCCGAGCGGCTCCCCATCGGCTATTTTCTGGAGATTGTTGAGTCCGCAGGTAATTCCCTTATTTCCGTTGGAGTTGAAGGCATAGAAATTGATGCTGGCCCTGCCGTACACTCCGCTGTACACCTCGGAATGGGTGAGTATGGGATTGCGGTCGGCGTCCACTATGCCGGGAGCCGT
>CANRJP010000129.1 GCA_947630975.1 uncultured Clostridia bacterium | reverse complement strand
AAAACGGGCTCCGGGCTTGGTCTTGCTATCTCAAAGGAAATTTTATCCGCGCATAACGCAGGATTTGGCGTGGACAGTGAGGTCGGCAAGGGCTGTATCTTTTGGTTTACATTGGAGGCGAATAGCGGCGGCAACTGATCGTTCAATGCCGTAAATCAGATTGCTTTATCACACCCGCCCATCACAAGCCGTGCGCTTGCGTGGGCGGGTTTTTGATTATCCGTTCGGCTGACGGAGCGCCCTGCGTTTTTTTCCCACAAGAGGGTTTTCGCTCGTTTCTCAAATTCTCATGGAGCAGGCTGTCGTCTGTGCGGCGCTTCATGTTTTCGAGCAGCCGTGCGGTCATTTTTAGTTCGCGGCTTTTTACATACTTGTAAAATTCGCTGTCTTTCTTGGGGCGAATGGCGAGCCGTTCATCAATCAGAGAAACTTTGTTTGTTGGCTCTATGCTGTCCCATATCTCGGCAAAATTCCGCAAGGGCGGCACAAGCAAGAAGAACGGAAAAAGTGAGCTGGCGGCGGCTGTCGCGCTGTATATCCTTTACGCGGACAACGAACCCTCCGCCGAGGTGGGAACGAAGCACGGGCTTAATGTTTCGGGGCTTGTATTCAAGGTTCAACATCCGGGAGATAGGCGTTGACCGGTGGAACGCCACACAGATCACTCAGAACCTTGAGGACGCGGGACTTACCATGGTTCCCATCGGACAGAGCTTCAAGGATATGTCCCCGCCCACAAAGGAGTTCTACAAGCTGCTGCCGGAGGGAAGGATTGCCCACGGCGGGAACCCCGTTCTCCGGTGGATGGCGGGGAATGTTGTGGTGGAGACAGACGCGGCGGAGAATGTGAAGCCCACGAAGGCAAAATCCACGGAAAAGATCGACGGCATCGTGGCGGCGGTAATGGCGTTCGACCGCTGCGTGAGAAACCGGAACGCACATCAGGGCAGCGTTTATGACGAGAGATCGATGATAGTATTTTGAGGAGGCGAACACATATGGGAATATTCACATCACTTTTCAAGTTTCGCGACAGGCCCGGTATACGAGATCGGTGAAGGAGCGATTGTTGCCAAACAGCGCAAGTGACATTAAGTAAATAATGGTGTATAAAAAAGCAGCCGGAATTGACTGCTTTTTGCGTTATATCAAAAATAACAGTATAATATCAAAAAAACACCTGCTACAAGTTCACGATAAAAGACTTGTCATAGGTGCTTTTTCATATGATTTCATCGAACTTCCGATAAGTATTACTATCGGAAGTAAAGACAGACGGCCATTCATTGCTCCAAGGCTGGCTTTGCAGTCGACCTCTGCGCCGACAGCCGGGCAAATCAGGCTTAAATCGGCCTTTCTTCACGACATTTTACAAATATGCCCATGAAATTTACACCATAATTATACTACTTTTGCCATATAAAAGTCAACACATTTTGATTGTCAATAATGTACAAAATTGATGTAAAAATTTGTGTGTTTTCAACAAAACAAGCCTGTTTTTCTGTGCTTGAATGTGTAATATGCACAAAATCGGCAAAATTTTAGTTCCGATAGTAATACTTATATGAAGTTCCCATGGATAAAAATTTATTTTTTTGTAATTTAAGGAGGCAACAAAAATGAGAATCAAAAAGGTTCTGTCATTGGCCGTGGTTTTAGCCATGGTTTTGACAGTAGTGCCCATGTTTGGAATCACGGCAGGGGCAGCGGACGCAGTGCAGGCTGGAACGACATTTAAAACAAAGGACGGTAAGGTATACAAGTATGTCGATGCTAAAAATCTGTTCTCGAACCCAAGCTTTGAAACGGATTTAAACGGTTGGAAGGCCAATGACAAGAGTGCACCATCTGACTTGAATTCCCAATATTACACAAGAAGCGAGGACCAGGCAAGGGATGGAAGCGCCTCAATGAAAATTACCCCCAAAGATAAGTGGGTTGGAAGCACAGATAAAGACAATTTAAGGACCTATGTTGAAATTCAACCAGACAGAAAATATGTTTTACGCTTCAGTGAATATTGGACCGAGGCAGTGAATCAGAGCAACAGTGGTCTCATGAGCGTGGCATCCGTAGCCTATGGATATGATACGACTAATATAGTGCAAGCAGCCGGCGGATGGAATTCATTTGAAAACGAAAGCAAAAATGCTCATAACAGGACTTTAGCCAGAGAAGCTGGAAAGTGGATTGATTATGAGTATATTCTTGACACTTCAAACGAAGCCGTTTCAGGTCAAGAGACATTATACGCCGTAATTGGCTACTGCACAAATGGAGAAGCGCCGTTTTACATTGATGCATTTGAACTTTACGAGGTAACAAAAGAGGGAACTCCTACCACGGTAAAAATTGTTTACAACGACGAGGACGGTGAAGTTTTCAATGAGGAAATAGGCGGTTATTGTACCGGCGACGAATTTACAACGCCTGAAATCGCTACCGGAACATATTACACAGATGAAACAAAGAAAAAGCTTTATGTTATTGGTAGGCCAGATAAAAATAAAATTGACTCCCTTGTAGATGGTGAAAACATCATTAATGTTGATCTCGCTACCTATAAAAATATTGTAGAAGGTGAACCCGGCAAAATTAATCTAATCGATAATCCCGGCTTCGAAAATGATTTTACTGGATGGACCGGTAAAACGAGTTCAAGCGATACAGATGTAAAGCCGCTTGCAGCCCAAAATACTAATAAAGTAAAATTACAGATTACTGAGGATTCTGATTTAGTGCAGTATGGCAGTAAGGCTCTCCTTACAGAAAGTGATAACAGTTATCCTTGGATAGACACGAAGTGGACGGTAAAGGCAAATACAGATTATTATATGTCGTTTATGTTTAAACTTCGAACCGGTGATAATCAATATGCATGGTTTTACGCTGGGAATGACTCTAATATTCTTACTCCAGAAGTTGGTCAACATATGACAGGCCAGTACTATAGGTTTGTAAAGAAAGAGTATATTGCAAATTCCGGAGATAATACAGAAATTGGCTTTGCTGCGCATTACCTTGGAAATTCCAACGGAATTTATGACGAGTTCAAACTGTATGAGCTTGCTTCAATACCCGCTACTGTTACTGTCAAGTATGTAAATAGCGACGGTGGTGCAGAAATCAAGCAGGAAACTATTGACAACCTCCATGTTGGTGATAAATACACCTTTGACTTAAAGGAGGTCATTACAGATAATGAACAAACCTATGTTTATGTCCCTGAAGGAAGTGACAGCACAACTATCGACTGGCTTAAAGAAACAAACACGATTACTCTCAAATACAAGGCTGACACTCCCGAAAAGGTCACGGATCTTCAGCTTAAGACCCGCCCCGGATTCAAGGCCGAGCTTCCCGCCACTGTAGACGCTACTGGTACAAACGGCAGTATATTCAAGGATTTGAATGTAACATGGGAAGGCGATAATGTAAACAAGGTACCTGAAAAGAGTGAACTCAACAGCACATATGAGATACAGGGTAAGCTGACAGATTATCCCGAAGTTACAGTTAAGGCAATCGTATCCGTTAAAACTGCCGAGGACTTTGTAATCGCCTATGCCGGTTTTGATGACGCAGATACAGTAAAAGTTGTTCCCGAAGGAACGGGATATCAGCTTGAGGAAACCGGTTATAATGGTAAGGCGTATTCGTTTGATGGCGATAAAAAAGGTCATGTTATGCTTCAAAGCATGAGTGGACAAGATGACATTTTGCTGGGACTTGATGAATTTACTGTGACGATGTATATAAAGTCAACAAAAGGAAGTTGGCCTTTCTTTGCATCGAATAAAACGGATGCTCCTGGCCTCAATACAGAGGATTATATTGCGTTATTTCAAAATCCTGTAGACACCATTAATTTTGAAAGATATCACAACGGTAGAAACAAAGATACTTCAAGTGCTTCTGACAAGGCAAAAATTACTCCAGATGTGTGGAACGCAGTGGCTCTTGTTGTTGACAAAGGAAAAACCTATCTCTATGTGAACGGTTACAAAGTGGCTGAAACCGACAAGGAAGATGCTTCGATTGCCGATATGTTCGATGAAACCGGTAAATCCTATATTTATCTCGGATACGCTCCTTGGGGCAATGGTGAAGGCTATACCGGCATGGTGGACGAGGTCAAGATATACAATGTAGCCTTGACCGCAGACGAGGTCAAGACAGAAAAGATGCACACCGTTACTGTCAACTACTACTATGACAAAGATAAGCAGCAGCCTTACAAGACTGAAACTAGGGGCGTGCTCTCCGACAGCAAAGTTGTATTTGATGCCGTAGATGTTCTCAAAGATGGTAAGTTCTACGCTTGCGAAGCCAAGACATATGAAAATGTATCCGAGGATAAGACCGAAGATATTATCCTCAACATAGACACAAGTAAAGCAGTTGCAAGTTCTGTTTTCTCATTTAATTTTACAAATAAAGAAATATACGCCAAGGACAGTAGTGGCTTTAGTGGGTACACGACAAGAAGGAGTTGGGGTGGAAAGACTGACGTCATAATGACTTTCAACCTTCCAGAAGTGCCCGCGGGCAAGAGACTCGTTAGCGCAAAGTTGCATGTATATACTAATAGAGTTAATGGTTTTAATAATTGCCATAAGGAAAATAAAGTTCGCGCTTTTAATGCCGATATGGTTGATGTAGCAGGTAGTACAATGAAAATAGAATCTGATTACAATGAAAATAACTATGAAGATGTAATCGGGGCCAAGGATGTCAGTGCAGAATATACCCCTTCTGCTAACAATTATGAAACGACCGACCTTAATTTCGAAAATGTAGAGGTTGGAAACACCCTTGCACTTTTGTATCAAACGCTTCATCATGACATGTCTGTTGCAGGAAAAGAAGATGCTAACTATCCCTATCTGACTGATATCGTATATGAGGACGCTCCCGTTGACGTAAACGCATACCTTGGCCGCAGCGAAGACGGCGAACTGACAATCGACTTTGAGTTTGGCGAACTGTACGATGGCGCTACCGTTGAGATCACCCGTGAGGATAAGCTGGAGGAGCCGCTTACAACTCCCGAAGGTCTTTATACAGCCGCTGAAAAGGTTGTTAGCATTGTTCCCACCAACTCCAACATTATTTACACCGCTACCGTTAAGGCGGCGGGTGAAAATCTTGTCGGCACCGCCAAGGCCAGCCTTTATAGTGTTGTTGTACAGAATATCATGGACGGTACTCTCAATTACTCTAAGGATAATATAGCCGGAATGGTAGACAAGGTAAATGACGTTATCACAAAGGGCGGCGTGTACTTTACTAAAGAAAACGCTGATGACTTAAATGAGCAGACAGCTAAAGTGGTTCAAGTAACGGCAGATGCCAGCACAATAAAAGTTACCGTCAATTCCAAACTTGCGGAGTACGGCATAGGCTTTGTTCTTAACCAGGGCGAAGTTTGCATTGGTTCAAAAGATAGAACATTTTCTAATGCCGAAGAGAATGTCTATACTGAATTTACAATTAACACAGATGATGATACAGTAACTCTTGCAAACGCGGACAGCGCCGTAACTCTGTCTCTTGACAGCGTAAACATTGAATTTGTAGAAACACTCATCGAGGAACTTGAAGCCGAGGGCGCGGATGCCGCTCAGGACTTCATTCCCGAACTTTAATTGAGGAGGCTGATTGACATGAAAAAAGAATTTAAAGCCCCGATTGTTGAAACCAGAGAATTTGCCACCGAGAAGGTTATGGCCGAAATTGCCATACTTGAACAAAGTACCGGACAGGCCAGAAACGGCGTTGTTCTTACTGACAATGATCCTGTTACAGGCTACAATCAGTGGAAGGGTTTCTCTAACTAAACATTCCATACTCACACCGTGGCCGAACGGCCGCCCCAACCCAAGTTAACCGCCGCTTTCCGAAGCGAAGTCTATCCCTGATCCGCCCGTCTGCAGCGGAGCCGGACAGAATAAAGGCGGTATGCGCGAGGAAGCTGCCGCCCGGAGAACCGAGCGGAAAGAAAGCGTGGTTATAATTTCTTCCTTAAATATGGCATAAGGCCGTCCTGCCTCGACCACAGGACGGCCCGAGCCAAACAGAAACGGAACCGAATGGTTCCGTTTTTGTTGTATATGAAACATCCTCCGCGTTCGGCAGAGGACGCACATTAAAAGCGTGAAAGTAATTCTTCGGGAGAAAGTGTTTCTATATCAAATTCTTCAAAGGCTCTTTTGTTTCTGGTAACAATGTAATCGCATTTGTTGGACGCCGCGTAAACAGCGAGAAGGCAGTCCTCAAAATCATGCGCCTTTTTTGTATATGCGTTGATAACGTCCTCGTTTGTGACGGTC
>CANRJP010000128.1 GCA_947630975.1 uncultured Clostridia bacterium | reverse complement strand
TATCTGGCCGCCCGGTACGGCAAGGGCACGCCGGACTACATAAACTGCCCCATGAACAGGGAGGAGTACGACGCCTTTTGGGAGGCTCTTGTCACCGCCGAACGGGCGCCCCTTCACGAAAATGTGGAAACTCCCAACGTTTTCGAGGGCTGTATGCCCGTGGAGATAATGGCCGCCCGGGGCCGCGACACTCTGCGCTTCGGGCCTCTTAAGCCCAAGGGCCTCCGTGACCCGAGGACGGGCCTGACCCCCTGGGCGGTGCTCCAGCTCCGCCGCGACAACGCCGAGGGAACTTTGTATAATATGGTAGGCTTTCAGACGAACCTCAAATTCGGCGAACAGAAGCGGGTATTTTCCATGATACCCGGCCTTGAAAACGCCGAGTTCGTCCGCTACGGGGTCATGCACCGGAACACCTATATCGACTCGCCCCGGCTTTTGGCTCCGGACTACAGCCTGCGCGGCAGGCCGGAGGTGTTCTTCGCCGGACAGATAACCGGAGTGGAGGGCTATGTTGAGTCCGCCGCCTCGGGCCTCATGGCCGGAATAAACGCCGCCGCCCGAGCCGAGGGCCGCGAACCTCTGATACTGCCGCCCTCCACCTGCACCGGCGCCCTTACCGCTTACATAACCGATCCGGAAGTGAAGAACTTCCAGCCCATGAATGCCAATTTCGGAATAATCCAATGGGAACGCATCAAAATTAAGAACAAAAAAGAACGTTATGAACATATTTCCGCACACGCGCTTAAAGATTTGGCAAATTGCACAAAAATTTTATAAAAAATTAAGCAATTCGTCGAAAGAAAATTTTGATTTTCTTATTGATTATTTTTAAATAAAATGTTAAAATATATTTAAGGCAATACCGCACAAAGACCGCTAAGGAGCTTTGTACCCATCTTGCTTGCATCTTTTCCGACGTTTATTACGAAAACTCCTTGAAATACGACAGTATTCCTGCGTCGTTTTCGTAATTCCGTCAAAAAATCTGCGGCGCAATACGGGCACAATCTCTGTGCGGTATTGCCTTAACGATTATGGGGAGAGTTTGTTCGCTCTGCCCAAAAACGAATTTTCAAGGAGGAAAACGAACATGAAAAAGTTAAACCTTCGTGCGTTGGCCGCCGGGTTGGCTGCTTCCGTGGGCCTGACCTGCCTTAGCGGCGTTCCCGCTTTCGCGGCGGCGCAGAAAGTGGGCGAGGCCGCCAAGGCCGATATGCCTACCCGCGTACAGGCTATCGAGGCGCTTGAAAGGGCCAACGACAAGTGGATAACCAGCAACCGCAACCACGGCCGTTCGTTCTGGGATAACGCCGCTTATCACGTAGGCAATATGGAGGCCTACTTCACTACCGGTATCGAGCTTTATCGGAACTATTCCGAGGCCTGGTCCATTCAGAACAACTGGAAGGGCGCTACCAGCACAAACAGATCCGCCTGGAAGGGCGGCGCCTCCACCGGCGGCTACGGCGAAACTCAGGAGCACGTTCTCTTCGGCGACTGGCAGATATGCTTCCAGACCTATATCGACCTCTACAATGACGAGTATATGGCCTCTAAGGGCACCATAAAGGACGACACCAAGGTTGCCCGCGCCCTTGAAGTTATGAGCTATCAGATGTCCCGCCCCGAGATCGACTGGTGGTGGTGGGCCGACTCCCTGTTCATGGCCATGCCCATCATGAGCAAGCTCTATGTCCTCACCGGCGACTATCAGTACCTCGACAAGCAGTACGAGTGGTTCAAGTGGGCCGCCGAGGACGTCGAGGGCGGCACCAAGGACGGTATGTGGGATACCGAGGAGCAGCTGTTCCACCGCGACGGCAAGTACATATATCCCGACCACAAGACCGACAACGGCAAGAAGGACTTCTGGGCCCGCGGTTCCGGCTGGGTATTTGCAGGTCTTGCCCGTGTTCTTTCCGATATGCCCACCAACTATGAGCACAGAGATTATTTCCTTGACAAATATACCCAGATGGCTCAGGGCGTTGCCCGCAACCAGCAGGTAGAGGGCTTCTGGTCCCGTTCCATCCTTGACCGCGCTCATGCCGACGGCTTTGAGTCCAGCGGTACTTCCTTCTTCACCTACGGCCTTGCCTGGGGTATCAACAGCGGCTATCTTGACCGCGACACCTACCTCGACACCGCTCTTAAGGGCTGGTACTTCCTGTACAACACCGCCCTTCAGGCCGACGGCACCGTAGGCTATGTTCAGCCCATAGGCGAGAACTCCAAGCAGAGCCTTAACATCGGCGGCGGCAACACCGCTAACTTCGGCGTAGGCGCCTTCCTGCTTGCCGCTTCCGAAATTTCCAAGCTGGCCGGCGGCGTTCGCGGCGACCAGACCGACAACAACGACATCTATCCCTACATTATGAGAAAGCTCGTAGGCAAGTATGTTCTTGAGGTCAACACCGCTCACTTCTATCATGACGGTATCATCAACCACCACGACGAGAGCAACCACAATATGCAGACCTATTACAAGGATGACAACATAATGCTTCCCGTCATCGCCGTCAAGAACTATATGCCTGACTGCGATGTTATCGAAGACGGCGACACCGTTTATGTGACCCGCGACATCAAGAACGGCAGCAACACCACCAGAAAGACCGTTGTATTCACTATGGGAAGCGCCGATTACACCGTTGACGGCGCCGCCGGCGTATTGCCCACAGCCGCCGAGCGCAAGGACGGCTATGCCTGCGTACCCGTTCGTCAGGCTATGGAAGGCCTTGGCTATCAGGTTTGGGTAAGTCCTTACAGCGACACCAGCGAGTATGTCGCCAACAATCCCATGGACGCCCTTGTGGTAATTTCCGAGAAGGTCGATCCCTTCTTCGACTGTGACGCCAACGCCGTCGAGATGCTCCGCTGGATGCTGGAGGTTAACCACCACTATCCCGAGCGTCCCGCTCAGAGCGCCAAGCCCTATACCGTAGAGAAGCCCATGCAGGCTTCCACCGAGGCTTACGGCACACAGATACCTCTGACAACATCTATGCTTTCCGCCAGCGCCACCCCCGAGGCTCAGAACAATGTTGCCCAGACTATCGACAACAATGTGAGCACCCGTTGGGCCGCTCAGGGCAGCCAGCATATGGACATTGACCTTGGCGTTCCCATGCAGATCGCCTGCGTAGGCGTGCGCATGATGGGTTACACCGACGGCCGTGTCATCAACTACGGCGTACAGGTTTCCTCCGACAATACCAACTGGACCAGCGTGTTCAACGGTACCAGCGTGGCTAACGGCGCCACTTGGGAATTCCCCAAGGTTGACGGCAAGGTTGCCCGCTATATCCGCATCAACGTAAACGGTTCCTCCACCGGCGACTGGGCTTCCGTAGCCGACGTAGCCGTATTCCAGGGCGACGCCAACTCTCCCAAGGCGGCGGGCGTTGTTGCCAACGGCAGCGGCGGCGGTGCCACCACTCAGGCCACTCCTTCCGGCAAGATCAGCCTTAACGCCGGTATGGTAAAGGCTTCCGCCCAGCCCCAGAACGAGAACCCCGCTTCCGCCGTTGTCGACGGCAACGCCGGTACCTACTGGGCCGTTGAGGGCAGCGCCAACATCGTTATCGACCTTGGCAGTGCTCAGAATGTTGGCTCCGTAGGCGTTCAGATGAGAAATTACGCCGGTGAGGCTCCCAACAGAACTCTGCCTTACACGGTTTCCGTATCCACCGACGGCAGCAGCTACAGCAATGTGGCTTCTCAGACCTGTCCTCCCGGAGGCGGAGTAATGCAGGTTATCAATGTCGGCAAGAGCGCGAGATACATTAAGGTTGACGTAAACGGCTCCAACGAGGGCCAGTGGGCTTCCGTTGCCGAGATCGAAGTTTACTCCGGTTCGGCCGCCGGCGGCCAGAGTTCCGCCCCCGTTGTTACTCCCGGCGCCAAGATCAGCCTTAACGCCGGTATGGTAAAGGCTTCCGCTCAGCCCCAGAACGAGAACCCCGCTTCCGCCGTTGTCGACGGCAACGCCGGTACTTACTGGGCCGTTGAGGGCAGCGCCAACCTCGTTATCGACCTTGGCAGCTCCCAGACTATAGCTACCGTAGGCGTTCAGATGAGAAACTACGCCGGTGAGGCTCCCAACAGAACCCTGCCCTACACGGTTTCCGTTTCCGCCGACGGCAGCAGCTATACCACCGTTGCTTCCCAGACCAGCGCACCCGGCGGCGGCGTTATGGAGTCCGTTACCGTTGGCCAGAGCGCCAGATATGTAAAGATCGACGTAAACGGCTCTAACGAAGGCCAGTGGGCTTCCGTTGCCGAGATCGAGGTTTACAGCGGCACCGTTTCCGGCGGCTCTGCCGGCGGCAGCACGTTGCCGGCTATCTCCAGCAAGCCCGTGGGCAATAAGATGGCTCTCAAGTCCGCGAACGCCATGATCCTTGCCGACGAGAAGTTCCCCGCTTCCGCGGTTATCGACGGCAACAAGAACACCACCTGGAAGGGCCTTGCCAACCAGAGCATAGTTGTTGAGACCACGGCCGAAAGGACAATAACCAGCGTCGGTATATGCAGTATGGAGTCCGAACCTCTTAACTACAGCGTTTCCGTTTCCGCCGACGGTTCCGAATGGACGCCTGTATACACCGGCGAAGGCGTAGGCGGCGTGACCGCTTATCACCCCTGCAAGGCTAAGGGCAAGTATGTATTGATCACCCTTAACGAGGCGGGCAAGATAGCCGAGGTCGAGGTTCACGGCGTAGAGTAATTCCGACAGTTCGTATTCCGACTAAATCCGACTAAAAACGGATATTAAAAACAGCCCCTATGGCAGTACGAAATCTGCCATAGGGGTTTTGTGTTGTGGGCCTTCGGGAGGACAGGCATCGTCTGACGGCGGCCCGCTTGCGGTGGATAAGGTGCAGCCGCCGCAGGCGGCGTTATTTTATTATAAAATTTTCTTGCATTTTGTCGAATATTGTGCTATAATGTCTTTTGGATAGAGCGCAAGTAGTGGGACGGTTAGCCATCTTCCTTGTGAAAGGAGGTGGTTTGTGATGTCGGAGCAGGAGTTCATTATTTTATTTTTGGTAATGATACTTTTGATTTTCACCATCATAAAAAAATAACTGCCCCTGTAGCTAAGGTTTGGCAGTTATTTTTATAACTAACAACGTTGGCTAACCGTTTTACGGGCTTGCCTCTATCTATTTTTATTATACACGATTATTTTTACTTTGTCAAGCGTTTTTAATTGAAAAATTCCAACTTGCGTTAGCACATATTGCGGCAATTTGCAAGACTTTTTTATATATCTGTGCGGATTTACGGTAAACATGACAAATAGTGCCAATACATACAGTATTCCCAACAAAAACCGACACCCTTTTCACAGGGTGCCGGTTTGTTGTTGCCTGATTAGAGCGTCTCGCCTAAATCAACGGCGCCGGTTTCAACGGCGTCCGTATCGGCGGGAGCCTGACCGCGGCCCTTGCCGCAACCCTTAAATCCGAAGCCGTGGCGCTTGCCGCCGAAGCCCCGAAGGTCGCCGCTCTCAATCTTGGCGATAATCTCATCGTACTGCTCCTGAGTCAGCTCGCCGGAGGCAAGCTTCTCGTCAAGCTTGGCCTTGGCGTTCTCGACCATTTCCGCCTTTTGCTCCTCGGTCAGCTCGGGCTTTTGTACTCTTTCGGCCTTGACCGCATCTTCGGGAAGCTCACCCATGAAGCCGTGGCGCTTGCCGCCGAAGCCCCGAAGGTCGCCGCTCTCAACCTTGGCGATGATCTCATCGTACTGCTCCTGAGTCAGCTCACCGGAGGCAAGCTTCTCGTCCAGCTTGGCTTTGGCGTTCTCGACCATTTCGGCCTTTTGTTCCTCGGTCAGCTCGGGCTTTTCTTCACCCGCGAAGCCGTGGCGCTTGCCGCCGAAGCCCCGAAGGTCGCCGCTCTCAACCTTGGCGATGATCTCGTCGTACTGCTCCTGAGTCAGCTCACCGGAGGCAAGCTTCTCGTCCAGAGCCGCCTTGGCGTTTTCGGCGATTTCCGCCTTTTGCTCCTCGGTCAGCTCAATTTTTGTTAAGGACGAGGCCTTGACCGCCGCCGGACGAACCTTTGCCGCCGGTACGCTGTCGGCGGCGATTACGGGCACGGCGGCCAGCATGAGAGCCGACATAGCGGCCGTGAGTTTGAGTGAAATTCTGTTCATATCAATTACCTCCTGAAATATTGTTATATCCTGTCCGGACAGTTATATTTTAGTAGGGTTTTGTTAAGTTCGTGTTAAAACCGGGTTAAAGTTTTGTTATTTTTGCTTTAAGGCAATACCGCACAAAGACCGCCAAGGAGCTTTGTACCCGTCTTGCTTGCATCTTTTCCGACGTTTCTTACGA
>CANRJP010000127.1 GCA_947630975.1 uncultured Clostridia bacterium | reverse complement strand
ACCGACAAGTACCGGGCCATGGTGGACTGGATATGTGAAAAGCTCCACTTCACCACCCTGCGCTATCACCGGCTGGACGACCTGATAAGCTCCGTGGGCATCGACCCGGACAAGCTGTGTACCTACTGCTGGAACGGCAAAGAGTAATTAACCAAAACAAAAACCGCCTCATACTGTGGTATGAGGTGATTTTTTATGCCGATAATCTATTTGAGCCCGTCGTCTCAGGAGGGCAACGCCTATGTGAACGGCGGCAGCGAGGAGTATTACATGAACCTCATTGCCGACGCCATGGAGCCTTACCTCCAATCCAGCGGCATACGCTATGTCCGCAACGACCGCAATCTGACCGCTCAACAGTTCATCAATCAGTCCAACCGTGGAAATTACGACCTCCACGTGGCAATACACTCCAACGCCGCTCCGGAGGGAATGTACGGCAGCAAGCAGGGCGTAGACGTCTATTACGCCCGGGGCAGCGCCAAGGGCCGCCGGGCGGCGGACATCTTCGCCCGCAACCTGCGGGATATTTATCCCCAGCCCTCGCTGGTGCGCACCGTCCAGACCGCGACCATCGGCGAGGCCGTAAAAACACGGGCGCCGGCGGTGTTCATGGAAATAGGCTACCATGACAACACGGCGGACGCCAACTGGATAAAAAACAATATTCAAAACATCGCCAAAAACCTTGTGCTTTCCATCACTCAATATTTCGGTCTGCCCTTCATCGACGCTACTCCCGCCCGAAGCGGAGTTGTGCGGCTGACCTCGGGCAACCTAAACCTCCGGTCAAAGCCCGATCTGGGCGCGAGCGTCATCGTCCGCATACCCAACGGAGCGCGGGTCACCGTCCTCGGGGAGTGGAAAGGCTGGTACGTGGTGCGCTACGGCGGACAGACAGGATATTCCGACGGGCGGTATATCAAGCTTTCTTAGCATCATTTTCCGACAAATCTGTCGATAAACTCTCTCACCCAGGGATCCCACTTTTCCCAGTTGTGTTCGCCGGGTTCCTCGGTGTAGGTGTATTTCAGGTCAAGGGATTTGGCGCGATCCCGAAAGCGGTGATTTTCCTCGATAAGGAAGTCCTCGCTGCCGCAGTAATGAAGTATCTCGGGTGTGTCGGCCTTCCCCGAGGTCTCCGAAGCCAAGTGGAAAATGTCGTGTTCGCTGTTTTCCAGCTCCATATCGCCGCAGATGGCTCGGGACAGAAGGGGATTTTCCTCGGCTATGCGCACAATGTCGCAGGCCGGGGAAAAGGCCCCGATAAGGCTGAATTTGTCCGGGTTGCGGAGACCGATCTTCAACGCTCCGTAGCCCCCCATGGACAGGCCGGCCACCGCCGTTTCCTCACGGGACGGCTCCAGTCCAAGCTGGTTCTTCAAAAATCGGGGCAGCTCCTTAACGATATATGAGTAATAGTGCTCACCGGTAGTCATATCGGTGTAAAAGCTCCGCCCGCCGTCGGGCATCACTACCGCCAGATTTTTACCGGCGGCGTAACGGGCCACGGACGACTGGTTAAGCCATGAGCCAAAGTGCTGCTGATAGCCGTGGAGAAGGTAAAGCACCTTCGTCCCGCCAAACCGCACTTCCGGAAGTATAATGTTCAGATTTGTGTCGTTGGACAACATGACGGAACGAAATGTGCATCTGAAAATTGCCATTGTGACGGATATTCCTTTCTAATACAAATCAGTTACAAGTCAATTCTTTTCCGTGAGGAGCTTGTTCACCTCGGCTATAAACGTGGTGGCGTCGGTGAACTGGCGATAGACCGAAGCGAAGCGCACATAGGCCACCTCGTCCACCTCGCGGAGGGCGTCCATGACCTTCTCCCCTATCTCGCTGGAGGTGACCTCACGCTCAAGGGTGTTCTGGAGCGAAGCCTCTACCCTGTCGGCGATCATGTCTATCTGCTCCGAGGCCACGGGGCGCTTTTCGCAGGCCCTTGTCAGGCCGCGTATGAGCTTTTCACGGTCAAAGAGCTCTCTGGTCTTATCTTTTTTTATTACCATAATGGGCAGAGTTTCCACCTTTTCATAGGTGGTGAACCTCTCCTCACATCTGGTACACTCACGCCGGCGGCGTATGGCCTCGCCCTCGTCGGTGGGGCGGGAATCTATCACCTTACTGTCAGTGTGACCGCAATACGGACAACGCATACTTTATCCCTCCATTTACAGTTATTTCTGCCGCTGTTCAAGCTCGGTTATCTTATCTATGCGCCGCTGATGCCGCCCGCCCATGAATTCGGCGCTCATATAGGCGTCCACTATCTCCTTCGCCAGCTCCGGCGTGGTGGTGCGTCCCCCGAGGGCGATGGCGTTGGCGTTGTTGTGCTGCTTCACAAGACGGGCCACCTGCACCGAATTGCAAACCCCGCAGCGAATGCCGTTGATTTTGTTGGCGGCGATGGAAATTCCCACTCCGGTACCGCAGCAGAGTATCACAAAATCCGCCTCTCCGCCGAGATATTTTCCGCAGCCCTTCTCCGCGAAGTCCGGATAATCCACGCTTTCCTCGCTGTCGGTGCCGCAGTCGATGACGTTATGGCCCTTGCCCTCAAGGTAGGGTATGAGCTCCTGTTTCAGGCTGTAACCGCCGTGGTCGGCGGCGATGGCTATATTCATATGCTTTCCGTCCTTTCCGGTTTTTCTTCCCTCTCACGCTCGGCCTGGGGCTTTCTAAGATATATAACACCCAGCTCCTCCGGCGGAACGGGCGTCTCGTCCAAAGCGGCGGCGCAGACCGAAGCCCCGCTCTGGAGCCGAAGCTGGGGCGGGGCAAATTCAGCCCTAACGCCCATAAGGTTCCTGATTTTTTCCGTATACGGATCAACTCCGTCCCCTACAAATACCGCTTTTCCGTCCAGTCCGGCGCAGAGCCGTTCAACGTCCATGGCGGCGGGGGCCAAAACCTCGGTTATTTTTTCATTGTCATAGCGATACACCGCGGTGTACACCTGTCCCCGCCGCGCGTCCATTATGGGCACAATGAGCCGGTCGGTCGGGGCGATATTGTGCGCCAGAGCCTTGAGGGTGGACACACCGGCACAGCTCCTGCCGCAGGCGTAGGCCAGTCCCTTCACCGTTCCAACGCCGATGCGCAGTCCGGTAAAGGAACCGGGGCCGCTGCTGACGGCGAAAAGGTCAATATCGGAGACGGCGAGGCCCGCCCCCTCCAAAACGTAGTCGACCATGGGCATCAGGGTCTGGGAGTGGGTAAGGCCGTTGGTGAAGCTGACCTGTCCGGCGATCACCCCGCCGCGCATTACCGCCGCCGAGGCGGTGACGGCAGAGGTATCAAGTCCTAAAATGTTCATTCGCTCACCTCGATAACGCGCTCGTTGTCGCCGCCGCCACGGGTTATTGTCACCAATATCCGATCCGGCGGCATAAATTCCATAAAACCGTCCGGCCACTCTATCAGGGAGACACCGCTTGCCGTCTCCTCCTCGAAGCCTATGTCCGTCAGCTCGTCGAAGTCCGAAAGCCGGTACAGGTCGTAATGCTTGAGGCTTTGGCTGCCGTCGTAGCGGTGCATGAGGGTAAAGGTGGGCGAGGAAACTCCCCGCTCAATGCCGAAGGCTCGGGCGAAGCCCCGCACAAAAGCGGTCTTGCCCGCCCCAAGATCGCCCGAAAGGCAGACGACCGCCGGCGGCGTTATCCCCGCCGCCAGCTTTTCCGCAAATTTTTCGGTGTCCTCCACGCTGTGGGAAATATATTTCAAAGTAAAAACTTCCTTATCAGAATAATCCGGTAATTACCCCGTCCTCGCTTATGTCGATCTTTTCGGCGGCGGGAACCTTCGGCAGGCCGGGCATAACCATTATGTCGCCGGTGTAAAGCACCACGAAGCCCGCTCCGGCGCTGATGCGGGCGTCACGGACGGTTATGCGGAAGCCTTGGGGCCGGCACATCAGGGCCGGATTGTCAGACAGGGAGTATTGGGTCTTAGCCATGCAGACGGGCAGACCGCCGTAGCCAAGGGCCTCGAACTCGGCGATGGCCTTTGAGGCCGCCGGCAGGAAGTCCACTCCGTCGGCGCCGTATATTTCTTTTGCTACGGTCTCCGCCTTCTCCTTTATGCTCAGCTCCAAACCGTATATGGGTTTGAAATGGCTCTCCTTTATTTCAAGGGTTTCAAGAACCTTCCTTGCCAGAGCCTCGCCGCCCTCGCCGCCTTTGGCGAACACCTCGGACAGGGCGAATTCGGCCCCCAAAGCCCGGCAGCGCTCCTCGACAGCGGCCAGCTCCTCCTCGGTATCGGAGGGGAAGCGGTTGATGGCGACAACGCAGGGAACGCCGTATTTGGCGACGTTTTCAATATGCTTTTCAAGATTGGGCAGACCCCGCTTGAGAGCCTCAACGTCAGGCTCGGAGACCTTGGCCTTGTCCGCGCCGCCGTTATACTTAAGGGCGCGGCAGGTGGCCACCAGCACCACGGCGTCGGGCTTGAGACCGGCGGCGCGGCACTTTATGTCGAAGAACTTCTCCGCTCCCAGATCGGCGCCGAAGCCGGCCTCGGTCACTACATAGTCCCCCAGCTTAAGGGCCAGCTTCGTGGCCCGAACACTGTTGCAGCCGTGAGCGATGTTGGCGAAGGGGCCGCCGTGCATTATGCAGGGAGTGTTCTCAAGAGTTTGCACCAGATTGGGCTTTATGGCGTCCTTCAGCAGCAGAGCCATGGCGCCCTGAGCCTTCAGGTCGGAGGCGCGGACAGGCTCGCCGTCCAGATTATAGCCCACGATTATGCGGCCCAGCCTTTCCTTAAGGTCGGTGAGGTCGGAGGCCAAACAGAGGATTGCCATTATTTCCGAGGCGACGGTTATCATAAAGCCGTCCTGACGGGGAAAGCCGTTGACCTTGCCGCCCAAGCCGACTATTATCTCACGCAGGGCGCGGTCGTTCATATCCAGCACCCGCTTGTAGGTGACGCGGCGGACATCTATGCGAAGGCTGTTGCCCTGATGAATGTGGTTGTCCAGCATGGCGGCCAGCAGATTGTGAGCCGCGGTAATGGCGTGCATATCGCCGGTGAAGTGCAGATTTATGTCCTCCATGGGCAGCACCTGCGCGTATCCGCCGCCGGCGGCGCCGCCCTTGATGCCCATTACAGGGCCAAGCGATGGCTCGCGCAAGGCAATGACGGCATTTTTGCCCAAGCGGCAAAGGGCCTGACCCAGACCCACGGTGGTGGTGGTCTTGCCCTCGCCCGCGGGGGTGGGGTTGATGGCGGTGGTGAGGATCAGCTTTCCGTCGGGCCTGTCCTTCAGCCGTTCGGCCAGCTCATCGGAGAGCTTGGCCTTATATTTGCCGTAAAATTCCAGCTCGTCCTCGGTAACGCCGATCTTTTCGGCCACCTTGGCGATGTGCAGAGGCGTGGCTCTCTGGGCGATTTCGATGTCGGTCAACATACTGTTACCTCCGTTTGTAAAAATTTTTAAGGCAATACCGCACAGAGATTGTGCCCATATTGCGCGGCAGATTTTTTGACGGAATTACGAAAACGACGAAGGAATACTGTCGTATTTCAAGGAGTTTTCGTAAGATACGTCGGAAAAGATGCAAGCAAGATGGGTACAAAGCTCACTTGCGGTCTTTGTGCGGTATTGCCTTAATTCTATTTTAGCATAAAACAGAGCCTGTGTCCATAGCTAATTTCACAATTTTTTATGAACCGGCGGTCTCTCCCCCGTCCGGCGCGAAATAACGATTCTGGGATTAGTATCATTCACCACATTATTCTACCACATATTTTGTAGATATTCAAGAACTTTTCATCAATATCTTGAAAAATCTATTGAAAAATTTAAAACAAGGTGATATAATATTACTGATAATATTTACACATACTGGAAAGGACGGTAATCCGATGAAAATTCTTATCGTTGACGACGAAAAGCTGCTTGTAAAGGGTATAAAATTCAACCTGGAGCAGGACGGCTATGAAATAGAGACCGCCTATGACGGCGAGGAGGCCCTTAAGCTGGCCCGGGATAAAAGTCTTTCCCTTATGATACTTGACCTTATGCTCCCCAAAATCGACGGCCTTACCGTCTGCCAAAAGGTAAGGGAGTTTTCCAATGTGCCCATTATCATGCTTACCGCGAAAACCGAGGACATGGACAAGATTTTAGGGCTGGAATACGGGGCCGACGACTATCTGACGAAGCCCTTCAACATTCTTGAGCTGAAGGCACGCATCAAGGCCATAATCCGCCGCAGCTCCGCCGCCGGGACGGAAAAGACCACCGTACGGGCCGGAGACGTGGAGCTGGACTACAATCTGCGCCGGATACGCATAGGCGACAGGAGCATGGAGCTCACCAGCAAGGAGTTCGACCTCTGCGAGCTCTTCGTTTCCAACCCCGGCAAGGTCTACAGCCGGGAAAATCTGCTGGACATAATCTGGGGCTA
>CANRJP010000126.1 GCA_947630975.1 uncultured Clostridia bacterium | reverse complement strand
CTTCGTATGGATGGAACACCAATGCCAGTGAGTTAAAAATTCCTGCAGGATACAGTGTTAAAATAACTTTAACGGGGAATTCGAGGACTTTTAATGGATTATATGACAAGTTTTCTTTAGAGAAAACTACTGAGCCCGTTATGAGAAAAGTCGTGTTGTCTGCCGGAGAGACTTATACATATACAAATACAAGCGATGTAGAGTATAATATCATGAGCGGGGGTAATAATTATTACGATTATGTTATACTTGACGCCGACGATAATGTTTCTTCGTATGGATGGAACACCAATGCCAGTGAGTTAAAAATTCCTGCAGGATACAGTGTTAAAATAACTTTAACGGGGCATTCAAGGACTTTTAATGGATTATATGACAAGTTTTCTTTAGAGAAAACTACTGAGCCCGTTATGAGAAAGGTTGCATTGTCTGCCGGAGAAACTTATATATACACAAATACAGGTGATGTAGCGTATAATGTTATGAGCGGAGGCAATAATTATTATGACTATGTTATATATTATTCGAACGACAAAGTAAAAGAAACACAAGCAAATAAAACTACAAGTGATATAGAAATTCCCGCCGGCGGCAAAATAAAAATAACTCAGAAAGAGGGGACACGCACATTTAACGGTCTCTATGACAAATTCACACTGGCCGCCAACACCACACTTGAAAACTATGTAAATCTTGAAGCCGGTAAATCCTATATTGTCACTAACGATGACACGATTGATAAAACGCTCACCTTTAAGTCGGCAACGACAAAAGATTACATAATTTACGGAGCGGACGACTCTATCAGCAGTTATGCTCATATCTCCGGCAATGAAATAAAGATTCCCCGCGGAGGCAAGGCGTACATTACGCCCAATCCGTTTACGGTAAATTCCTTTGTTCTTGAGGACAATGTGACCGTCACCGAGCGTAAAGATCCGGTATTCAATACAGTACAGATGAATCCCGGCGACGTTTACACCTATGCAAACAATGGCTCCCGCGATTTGCCGGTATACAAAAACGGCCTCAGCTGCGACTATGTAATACATAACGCGGATAAGTCAATTAATTCCTATGGGGCCAATTCTACAAATGAAAGCTATACTATTCCCATAGGCGGAAGCATAACGATTGAAGCACAGGACTATATTACCGTAAAAGGACTTTATGACTATTTCACTGTTACTAAGGCTGATACGCCGGTATTTGACAATGTATTCTTTGAGCAAGATGATACATATATCTTTACAAATTCCGCTGTCAAGGATTTAAAGCTGTTTGTCAACGGTCAATACGATTATATAACTTATAAGGCCGATGGCAGCATGAACGATTGGAAAAACAGCGTCTCCGGCGAAATTACCGTAACCTCAGGATACAAAGTTGCATTGACGCCTGTTACGTCAAATATGTCTGTCTATGCCTTGAACGAGGCTTACAGCCATGAGCTTCGGAGTTACCCGGCAATGGCTAGAATTTCTGTTTTCTATGGTTCTTCTGTAACAGTTAGGAACGCCATGGAAGTAGACAAAAATCTTTATTCGTTTTTTGATGGTTACGTGGATTATACCACCCGCGATGAGAATGGGAATGTTCAGGAAGCAAAGGAGCTTACCATAACTTCACCGATAAAAGTTCCGGCTTTGGGGACGGTCGAGATAATTTCACGAGGCTCCAATATAACTTACCATGGCCCCTATGAGGCTTTCTCCGGAGAGGACACCACCGTCAACGTTACCGGGGTAACTCTCTCCGATACGGATATAGAGTTGAAGGCCGGAGACCAGATATTGCTCCGCGCCACCGTAGAACCAACTGACGCCACCAACAAAAACGTGAGCTGGAACTCGTCAAATCCCACGGTTGCGGCGGTTGCCCAGACCGGCAAGGTTACGGCCAAGGCTGAGGGTACGGCTACAATTACCGTCACCACCGAGGACGGAGAATTTACCGCCGACTGTCTTGTAACGGTAACAAGCGACGAGCCTGTTAAGCCGGAGCCAGACGATCCAGATGACCCGACCCGTCCGTCCACCAAAACTAAATTTACCAATATTAACAATTACTTTGTGTTTGACGTGGCGGCGGATAAGGTTATTGCCGGAAAGGTGCTGGTCATAGCCCTGTACGGCGAGAACGGCGCTCTTCTGGATTTGGTTAACGTGTCCCAAACAAGAGAGCTGACCGACGCATATGTTGTCATGAAGGCAAATCCCGCCGCAAAAACCGCGAAGGTTTTGCTGTGGAATGACGTTGTCACGGCTCTGCCCGACGCCCCGTGCGAGGTAATTGAGCTGTAACAGCGCAAAAATAAAAGGCTTTCGCCTTTTGAATATACGGCCCCGGAGACCCCTCGCTCCGGGGCCTATGTTGTTGAAATGACTAAAATCCTTCCCTATATTTCCGCTTAGTTTTTACCGCTCGATATTCCCTCGACTTGTCGCTGGTGGATTGTAGCCCTCTCCTGTTCTGCTATAGTGCCCAAGACCTAGAATATCGTTTACCTTTTAGGACACTGCTTACTTCCTCAATGCTACCCCGGCAAAGTAGTTGCCGCTTCGACCGTGCCTCCTCAGCTTCGCCATTTCGTCAGGCAGCCCTTTGAAAAATACGTCTCTTGACTTGACCTCGTGCCCGTGAAGCAGGCAATAGCTTTGATATGCCTCATACAGATCTGAGGCAGATACTTTGCCCTCGGGATCGTTCTCAACACTGTCGCGAACAAATAGCTCTATGCTGTCCTGCATAACTGCCTGATATTGCCCACCCTCGATGTAACCGATGATAACCTGTTCTGATATTTTCGGCGCGCTCAGACCAAACTGCATATACATAGCAGTCCCGTTCACGAGCCATGCGAGGATAGCTTCTTGACATTTGTTAAGCTTCTTGTCCAGCTCCGTGTCGAGTTCCACTTCCTTAAATGTGTGCATAAATGGAATGATTCCTATCCTCCGTCTGATTGAGCGCCCCGTTTCCTCCAGCAAAGGCAGATGATTTGTGTCAATAAAGAGCGAATATTCAGGCCAGAACTCTTCTATGGTATTATCATACAGTCCTCTAGCATATATCTTTCCACCCGCCACCAAGCGTTTTATCTTCGCTCCCGACAGTACCGAGTTCCTTTGAAGCTCCGACGAAATCACCATCCTTTTCCCTTTCAGCTTCAGCAGCTCCGGACGGGGCTCGTTTGTGTCCGCGGCGCTGCTGCCTGTGAACAGTTCCGGCGAGCTGACACAGCAATATTCCTGTCCCAATACTGACTGAAGCGCTCCAAGAAATACCGTCTTTCCGTTACCGCCATTCCCTAAGAGCATAAAGAATTTTTGCTCCTTCGGATCGCCTGTTAGCGCATAGCCAAAGACTCTCTGAAGATAAAAGGCGATATCTGCGTCTCCAAAGGTTATGTCATATATGAACTTATCCCATATCGGGGCAGAGGCTCCGGGGATAAAATCCACATCTATCATTCTCGTCAGATGAAAATGCTTATATAACTCGTGCGGTGCGGGGGAACGGAGCTCAAACTCCGGAATACGAAAGTCGATGACTCCGTTCCTGACACATAGCATACTCTTATCGCTAAAGAAGGCCTCATAGCTGTGAGCCTGCAATAAAATGGCAAGGGCTTTCCTTATACCGTGGATAGATTTCACGTTTCCGTTGGCAATGGCACGCTTGTCGTCAAAGCCCTCCCTTCCGTTTAACTGCTCTGCCTGACACCCGCATATCCCGGCGATGTCTCCGTCTATTTCGATATTATCGCGCTTCACTCATATCTTGCCGTTCCACTTAAAGAAAGCGCCTTGCTCAATAATATAGATCAGGTCTCCGTTCATGACCGCTGCTATCATTTTTGCAACTCCCATATCGTTTGCCGTATACTGATATTCCGGCAGTGAATAGTCGATTTGCGAATACGGAACCGGTATAAACTGTAACGGCTGGATAAGCGGTGGTATCGGTTGATCAAGATGGGGATTTATCATAGCGGTGTTAAAGCAATTAAGCTGCTGCGGTCGGATATCCGGCTGCAGCAGCTTTTTTATATACAGAGGGTTGAATTTTTCTGCAAAAGGCGATATAATATGACTGTAAAATAAATCAAAAGTAACGGGGACTGATAACAGTGAACACCCAAACACTCAGTTTTGACGAAAGCAGTAAAGCTGCGCATCGATATGAAAAAAATATGTTGCCTCCGGAGATAGAGAAAATAGTAAACGGACTGCCCTATACCGAAAACAGCGTCGGTATGTCCGGCGCCGCCGTTCGTATGTATGAAGATATGGTGCTGAAAATCCAACCGTCCGCCCCGTGGACGGAGCGGGAAGCGGTGATGCTGAGGTGGCTTAGCGGTAAAGTGCCCGCGCCGGAGGTAATAGCCTGCGTAAAGCAGGATGGAAAGGAATATTTGCTGATGAGCCGAATAAAGGGAAAAATGGCGTGCGATGAAGCTTTCCTTGACAAGCCTGAGCTTCTGATTGAGCGCCTCGCAGAGGCAATGCGTATGCTGTGGAATACGGATGTTTCAGACTGCCCGGTTTTGCGGGATCAGGAAACGGAGCTTGCTGAAGCCAAAATAAGGGTGGAGCAGGGATTGGTGGATACAAATAATGTAGAACCCACTACCTTCGGCCCCGGAGGATTTAAGAATCCCGAGGCGCTGCTTTACTGGCTGGAACGCAACCGACCTTCCTACGAGCCCGTGCTGTCCCACGGCGATTTCTGCTTGCCGAATATATTCCTGACAGAAACCGGCATCGGCGGCTTTATCGATTTGGGTGACGCGGGCGTGGGCGACCGGTGGCGGGACATTGCACTCTGTCACCGCAGCCTGCGGCACAATATGGACGGGAAATATGCGTCAAGGGTACGTCAGGCGGATCCCGACCGGCTGTTTGACGCGCTGGAACTCAAGCCGGATCCGGAAAAGCTGAGATGGTATCTGTTGCTTGACGAATTGTTCTGACGGTGTTAAGGGGTGGATAGGTAAAATTAACTAATTTTAGAAAGTTAAATATCTATCCGTATTTTATCAAAGATAAAGTCATCGATATTTCCGTTAAAATCGAGCATTTTATTCACAAAGACTGAAGTTCGTAAAATATACATATTTCAATTTACAGTTTTCATCGAGGTGTTTCTATGAATAACCTGCGCAAGCTCCCGCCGCTGCCGGATATGAAATCGCATCGCAAAGAGGCGACGGAACTTCTGACCGAAGAGATGTACGACCGACCGGGCAAGTATAAATTTGAATACGACAGAAAAAGAGAAGCCGAAGGGATTGAAAAATTTACTGCCCGCGTCACCGGCGAGGAAGGAGCGTACAGCTTCGGCTTCACGCTTATGCGGTTGAAATCTTTTTATTTATGTGATAAAATATGCGGTGAAAGATAATCGGTTTGTTAGGAGGCGTTTTTATGGGTGCTAAAATAAATATTGCGTTGCTTCAAATCCTTCCCGGCAAAAGCATGGAAGAAAATAAAGAAAAAGGCATAGGGTACTGCAAAGAGGCAAAGACGCTTGGTGCCGATATTGCTTTATTCCCGGAGATGTGGAGCAGCGGATACAGTATTCCCCATGACGCGGAAAGACTAAATGAGCTTGCGATTTCGCCGGACAGCGAATTTGTCTTGAGCTTTGCCAAGCTTGCAAAAGAGCTGGAACTGGCAATAGCTGTCACTTTCCTTGAAAAGAACGAGCCAAAACCGAGAAACACGATTTGTCTTTTTGATCGTTTCGGTAAATTGGTTTACAAATATTCAAAGGTGCATATCTGTGATTTCGGTGAGCCCGACGATGAAAGTGTGCTCTGCGCGGGGGACGAGTTTCATGTCGCCGAATTGGACACGGCAAAAGGAAGTATAAAGGTCGGCTCTATGATCTGCTATGATAGAGAGTTCCCGGAAAGCGCGAGAATATTGATGTTAAACGGCGCGGAGCTTTTGCTTGTGCCGAATGCCTGCCCGATGGAGATAAACCGACTGTCACAGCTTAGGGGCCGAGCGTATGAAAATATGCTTGCGATAGCTACCTGCAACTATCCCGCGCCCCATCCGGACTGCAACGGCCACTCATCTCTGTTTGACGGCGTTGTGTATCTTCCGGAAATGTATGGCTCAAGGGACACCTGTGTTTTAGAAGCGGATGATTCGGAAGCTATCTTTCTTGCCGGATTGGACATTGAGATGCTGAGAGAATATCGAAAACGTGAATATCATTATATAAAAAACCGACGCCCGGAAATGTATGGGACAATAGCGGGAAACAGCTAAATCTTATGGATACAGTCTTTGTGGGCATTACCTTAGTTGCTTGAGATTATCGGTGATCTCTTTCAGCATGTTGTCCATCTAATTCCTTCCTTGTATAATAAAGTAGTAGTTTTTAGAGTTCCTCTCCAAGAACTATGGTATACTGTTAAAAGATACTGTGGATT
>CANRJP010000125.1 GCA_947630975.1 uncultured Clostridia bacterium | reverse complement strand
ATTGGCGCAGTACTGTAATATGTCCTTCCGCGTCACAATTCCTATGAACACGTTCGTATCGTCGATCACCGGCACAAAATTTTGATTTATGGCCAGCGACATCAAATCCTCAATATCGGAGTTCACGCCTATGGGCGCCTTGTGAGAATGGCGCTTTACCTCGTTCAGGGGGGTCTGCTCCGCCATTTTCAGGTCAAAGCCGCAGACGTCCTTCAAAGCCCAGAGTATGTCGCCCTCGGTGAGTATGTCCACATATTCGCCCTGACGGTTTATGACCGGCACGGCGGTGTAGTGGTGGTACTCCATTTTTTCCATGGCCTGACGGAGAGTAAAGTCGTTGTAGAGGTAGACCACCTGATTTTTGGGCGTGAGAAACCTAAGTATATTCATTTAAACACCTCCTCCATGAATATACCCCGTTCATTTTATTCAAATTTTACCAGCTTGTTGACCGCCCGGGGAACGGCGTCCTTGCTGTTCTTCCAGTCGTCGTCCTTGTGGTTGAAGTCGAATTTCTTCGTGAACCAGTTCACGTCCTCGTTAAGCGTTTCCAGCATTTCCATCTGAGTGTTGACGATGAAATCCGCAAATTCGTCCAGCCGCTTTCCGTTTAGTTCGGAACCGGCGGCCTTGAGCACCAGCAGCATATGGGGCAGGCAGAGACCCTTGGAAGCCTCCAGCTTACGGCGGAAGTCCGGCTCCTTGTCCCAGAGATAGACCAGATTGCCCGCGGCGTCGTTCAGATGGGCGGTGAGCTTGTCGCATACCGCGCAGCCGCCGATTATGGACTCCAGCTCGTCGGCCACGGCGCCAAGGTTCTTTTTGGCGGCGAAGAGTCCGCCGACCTTGCCCCGCTTGCCGAGGCGGCTCACTATCTCGTTCAAATGCGTGTCCAGCATAAGCGCCAGCCCGAGGGGACTGCCGGCGTCGTCCATCATATGGAGGTGTCTGCGGCAGAAGCCCTTCTTGTTAGTCATTATCCTCACGTCGGGCTCCATTTTGGAGGCCCCCATAAAATAGTCCACCGCGTCGTGCTCAAGCTTTTCCTCAAGGGCGCACATCACACAGTCGCAGCCCCCGTTCAGAGCGTCGGTCAGCGGTATGCTGTAAATTCTTTCTTTCATTTTTACCCTCTCCAAATCTTATGTGTTTACAATATAATTATACCATAGAATTGTCCCCGTGTCCATACCTATTTTTATTTTTCTTTAAAATGTGCAAAGAGCAGGTCAAGGGTTGCGCCGACCTGCCTTTTGAATTATCTCGCTTTCAGTTTCAGCTCGGTCTCCCGCGCCCTTTCCTCATACTTGTGCTTCGTGGCCAGGCCTCCCCGAATGTGGCGCTCTGCCTTGTTGCGCTCCAGCACCAGCTTCGTCCGGGCGGCCAGCGGCGGGTCTATCTTTTCCAGCCGCTCGGTGACGTCCTTGTGTACGCTGGACTTGGAAAGTGAAAAGACCTTTGCCGCGCTTCTGACGGTGGCGTTGTTTTCGATTATGTAGTTGGCCAGCTCAACGGCCCGCTCCTCTATGTAATCCTTCACTTGCGCTCCCCTCCATGAGCAGACGGAAATTTCCTCCGTCTGAGCTTTGTTACAGCCTATGAACGGGACAAGGGTCGTTATGACAAATTTTTTTATAAATTTGAGAAAAACTCTTGCATTATTTTCCAAAATGCTGTAAAATGGAATTGCATAAAAATTACTTAAAGGAGGAAATATCATGGAAAAATTGTTCAAGCTCAAGGAGCACGGCACAAATGTGAGGACGGAGATAATCGCCGGTCTCACCACATTCCTGGCCATGGCCTACATTCTGGCGGTCAATCCCAACTACCTTGGCAGCATACCCGGGGTGAACAGCGCGGCGATCTTCACCGCCACGGCGATTTCCGCCGCCGTCGCCACCCTCTGCATGGCGTTCTTCGCCAATTACCCGGTGGCTCTGGCCTCGGGCATGGGACTCAACGCCTTCTTTGCCTTTACGGTCTGCGGAGTTATGGGCTACAGCTATAAGGTGGCCCTTACCGCCGTTCTGGTGGAGGGTATAATCTTCATGCTCCTGTCCCTCTTCAAGTTCAGGGAGGCTCTGGTAAATCAGATCCCCGCCAACCTGAAGCTGGGCATCACGGCCGGTATCGGACTTTTCATCACCATTATCGCGATGATAAACTCCGGCATCGTAATCAACAACGACTCCACTCTTGTGGGCGTGGGCAACTTCGCCTCTCCCGAGCTGGTGCTCTCCATCGTTGGTCTTATTATCATCGGCGTGTTCCATCATTATAAGGTTCCCGGCGACATTCTGCTGGGCATACTCGCCACCTGGATACTGGGCATAATAGCTCAGTTCATCGGCTGGTACACCGGCCCGTCCCTGCTGCCCTCCTTCTCGGGAGCCAGCTTTGCGGCTCCGGCTGTGTTCCAGTTTGATTTCGCCTTTGTGAAGGACAACATCTCGGCCTTCCTGCTTGTGGTGTTCACCTTCCTTTACACCGATATTTTCGATACCGCCGGAACTCTCATCGGCGTGGCGGAGAAAGGCAATCTGCTGGACAAGGACGGCAAGCTTCCCCGCGCGGGCGGAGCGCTCATGGCCGACGCCGTGGGTACCGTTGTGGGCGCCTGCCTGGGTACCTCCACCGTTACCAGCTATGTTGAGTCCAGCGCCGGCGTTGCCGTTGGCGGACGGACAGGCCTTACCGCCGTCACCACGGCAGTAATGTTCCTCATTTCCATTATTTTCGCGCCCATATTCCTGGCCATACCTTCCTTTGCCACAACTCCCGCCATGCTCTATGTGGGTCTGCTGATGCTCAGCTCCGTTAAGAAGATGAGCTTCGACGGCGACATCGCCGACGTTATCGGCGGCTTCCTGGCTATAGTTGTAATGCCCTTCACCTACTCCATAGCCACCGGTATCATGTTCGGCATGATAGCCTGGGTAGTGCTTAAGCTCTGCACCGGCAAGTTTAAGGACATCAGCCCCATAATGTGGGTGTCCGTGGCTCTGTTCGCCCTTTACATCGCGACCCAGATAATTTAAAGACAGAGGTTTTATTGAATGAAAAACACGTATGAAATCGAAATAGCGGGAGTTAAGCGCTCCCTGCCCCTGTTCCCCATCGAGGGCGGACTGAACATCGCGGCCTTTATCCTCTTCGGCGACGTGGAGGTCACCGTGGCCGCGGCCAAGGCCCTGCTTGAGAAGGCTCCCGCCCACGACGTTATATTTACCGCCGAGTGCAAGAGCCTGCCCCTCGTGTACGAAATGGCCCGTCAGGAGGGCAATATCGGTTATGTGGTTGCCCGCAAGGGCCCCAAGGTCTATATGCGCAACGTGATGATAACCACAGTCCGCTCCATAACCACCGAGCACGACCAGACACTGTGCATCGGCGAGGACGACGTAAATCTCCTCAAAGGCAGACGTGTGCTCATCGTGGACGACGTTATCAGCACCGGCGATTCCCTTGTGGCTATGGAGTCCCTCGTGAAAAAGGCCGGCGGCGAGATCGTCGGCAAGATGGCCGTGCTGGCCGAGGGCGATGCGGCCGGCCGTGAGGACATCACCGTCCTCGAACCCCTGCCCCTGTTTGACAGGGAAGGGGAGCCAATAAATAAGTAGTCAGAAAAACAGAAAAGCGGGCTGTCCGTACTGAACAGTCCGCTTTTTGTCTTTAATATACAATATTCTGTACGGCGTGCAAGAATTATTTTCACGAAAAAATCCCGCTGACCTTTTCATACAGGGCTTTTTCCATGCTGAAAAGGCTTTCCATTCCGTCGGAGTAGCCCATGGAGTACATTTTGCCGATGGCCGCCCTGTAAAGCTCGGTAATTTCGCTGATTTGCCGCCGAGCCTCGTCGTCGCCGTCCAGCTTTTCTTTAAGGCTGTCCGTCAATTTGGATATTTTTTCACCGGGGTCGTCCGGAATTATGCCGAAAAGGCGGTCGATTTCCTCCTGAGTCAGTTGATCGCCGCCGAGGTCTTTTTGCTCCCTCGCGAGCCTTTCCTTTGACAGGTCGATGATTTTGTCCTTCCCCGTATTTTTCATGTGTGACAGCTCCTCAATAAAAAAGTGCGCCCGGAGGCGCACCGAAAAATGCGTCCCCGATCGTTGTCACACAAATCGTATATGCCCACAGCAGTTCCCTACATATTGACATTTTTAAGGGATACATTTTTACCAAAAAGGTAAAAATGTCAACATTATAGGGAGCTGTATTAGAGTTTTACAGTTTAAGTTTTTATAATTTTCAAATACTGTTATGGGATTAGAATATTGATAATGGTAAATGGATTTGTGTGACACAGTCATTATATCATAAACTAAAGCCTATGTCAATATTTTTTTGACTGTCCGCCGCGCTTTTTCTGTGTATAATTTACAAATTTTTTTTAAATTACTATGGACATATTGTTAAAAATGTGATATACTGTTCTTATCATGTGGATAAAGGAGAGAAAATTATGAAGAAAAAACTGTCATTAGTCATCGCTCTGGCTATGATGCTCACCTGCATTCCGGCGTTTGCGCTGACGGCGAATGCGGCGGTGGGGAGCTGCGTCCTGTTTGACGCCGCGCTCATCGAGACCGGCGGCCATGGCGATATTTCCCTGACCGATTACGGTTGGTTGGGAGACGACGGTGCGCTGTTCAGCTCTCAGTGGAGCGCCGACGGCACCTGGAACAGCGGCCCCTGGGGCAAGGCCGGTCTGGTGTTCAGACGAACCGGCCCCCGTCAGAACGGCAACGACGAGAAGGTCTCCGCGAATATCTCCGGCAGCGAGATCACACGCGGAGCGCAAAAGGTAGTCATTGACTACAGCTTCGCCGCCCAGGAGACCTCCGATATTTATCAGAGATGGCATTTTACCGACTTGGACGGCAATGATTTCGCCACGGTATACACCGACGCCGGCAGCGCCAAGACAGACGACAAGGAAAATGCCGGTATGGATGTCGGCGGCCTTAACGGCGCCGAAAAGACTGTTGTTGTGGATCACAGCAGAGCCGACGTTCTGGCTCTTCGGGGCGTACCCTTCCGTATCGAGGCGGTACGTAACGGCAGCGGCGCCAGTGTAACATATAGCTATGACAAGAACGGCGACGGCGCCTATGAAATAATAGCGACCGAAAATGTGGCGGGCTTTAACGGCTTCGGCAGCATCAAGGCCGATATTCCTCAGTGGAACAACAGAAATTCCTCCATGGCTCTTCAGGGCTTAAAGATAACCGCCGATGTTGATACCGACGCCAACGGCCCCGCCATCTGGGACAATCTTCTCAATATGACCGCTTCCATGGACGGTCTCAAGATCAAGGGCAACATCGCGCTGCCCTCCTTCGGCGGCCTTACATGGGAGTCCTCCGACACTTCCGTTATCGATCCCGTGACCGGGCACGTGAACCGTCCCGCCTTCGGCGAGGAGCCGAAGGACGTTCGCCTCTCCATGAACTGGGAAGGCAGCGGCAAGGACTTCAATGTCAAGGTTCTTCCCCTCGACGCCGGCGACTACCTTGTGGCTTACGCCGACTTTGACGCCGCTCCCGTGGGCTTCACGGTTTCCGGCGGAGAAGAAGCGGAGTCGATGGAGTGCTACGGCAACGCCGTTGAGCCGGGCATGGACGGCCTTGGTCTTAACTTCGTGAACACGATAGCCATGGACTCCTTCACGGTTGCTTTTGACAGCAAGACCTCCGCCGAACGTCAAATCATGCTCGCCGACACGGGCGGCAAATTTGTCATTACCGCCGGCAGCAATGTGGTAGCCGAAGCCCCCGGCGGCAGCGTGGCCGCTCCCGGCACCGCCGAATGGAAAAAGGTCGTCGTATCCTATGATCCCGGCAGCGTAATAGTTTATGTGGACGGACAGATGACCGGCGGCGGGATCGACTTTGACCCCTCGTCCCTTGCCGATATCAAAGGCCTTACAGCGGTCGGCACCGGATATATCGACAACGTTTATTTCTTCAACCGCGCAATGACCGTTGAGGACATCAACGACTATATGGCCGGACATATGACTCCCGTTATGAGTGTTTCCGGCGGCAGCGAGACCAGTGTTATCGACACCTTCGAGCCGATACATATAGCTCATTTTTCACCGGATAACGTGTATTACACTTTGGACGGCACCGATCCCACTACCCAAAGCAATAAATACACCGGGCCCTTCTATACCAACGGCACCGCCAATGTAAAGGTGCGTTCCATCGCGTCCGACGGCACCCGCAGCGGCCTTGTTGAGGCATGGGTATACAACAATCCCTGGGCGGCCACAGCCGCGGCTTACCGCATAGAGGGCGAGAACACCGTCAACAACGTCAAGATAGGCTGGCCCCTGTACCCCAACGCCAAAAAGTATGAAATATACAGGGACGGCGCTCTCATCGGCACCGCTATCGGCGACTGCTATGACGAGTACGACCTGCCCATAAACAAGAAC